>NZ_MJYJ01000066.1:109112-110735 GCF_001763255.1 Campylobacter sp. BCW_4338 | reverse complement strand
ACCTTCATTTTTAATACCACTTGTAATAGTCGCATCAGAATCATTTTTTAAACTTAAATTATTATTACTTCTATTGAAGATATTACCATAAATAATTCCATTGTCAGTATTTAAAATACCACTTCCTTTTGCAGAAGCAATAAGACCTTCATTTTCAATAGTGATTCCGTATTCTTGTTTTTCTTGTCCTTCTTTTCCAATGGTTCCAGTATTTATAATACCCCCATTACCACCTTGGATAGTTCCAGATACATTGATGCTAGTATTTACTTGCTTACCGCCACCTATATAAATACCTGCATTACCACCTTCTAATCTACCCCCTGCTTTAACTTCAATGCCTTCACCCTCAATACCATTTTTACTTCCATCTATATGGATTGCATCATTGCCTGCTTTAATAACACCACCTTCTTCTATAGTGATTTTACCAATATTAACGGGCTTTTTATTTGTATCAAATGCATAAAAAGTTATACCATTGTTGCCTGCTTCTATAGTTCCTTTATTTGTAAGGGTTTCTATCTTGTTGCCATCACCTATGAAGATAGCATTGCCGTTTTGATTTTTGATTAGGCCTGTGTTTTCAAAATTTTTAATAGTGGAGCTTGAAGTTCCCCAACTTTGAATGAATATTGCTCCTGATAATTGTTTGGCTCCAGATGTTCCTTCTATAGTACCACTGTTTTTAAAATTATCTATAGTAGTGCTTGATATATTTATACCTACTCTTCCTGAAAGAATACCTGAGTTATCAAAATTTGTTATAGTAGAGGCTTGAAGATTAACCCCAGAGCTCGCATAAGCAGCCCCATTAGGTCCTCCTGGATCTTTTCTTCCATCGCCTTTTAAGGTTCCGCTATTGATAAATGTTTGGATTGTAGAATAGCCAATATATATTGCTTGCGTATCCCAGTTATTTACATCTTGATTGCTGGTTTGAATAGTGCCACTATTATTAAGAGTTTGTACACTTGAATTATCTATGCTTATACCTCTATGTCCCTCGCTTTTAATGTTTCCATTATTGGTAATGGTTTTAACATCAGTATGATTAAATCGAACAGCTTCTTTATTTGTTGAAGTTGTTATAACTCCAGTATTGTTAAAATTATTAATCGTGGATTTATTATTAGCACCGCCTTCGAAAAAAACTCCTTTATCGCTTGAAGCTATAGTTCCACTGTTATCAAACTGATCCACAGTGAGAATTCCTGAGTTTTTATTTCCCCAAACTCCCATATAAATTTGACCATTAACTTGACCTATATTTTCAAAGGTATTGACAGTGATGGTTCCTGTGAGGTTATCTTGGCTATTTTGTATGGCTACTTTACCATTGATGGTTCCATTATTGGTAAGATTTGCAAGAGTAAGAGTATTGCCATTGTTAGTAGAAGCATAAATAATATTACCAGTATTACCTATACTACCTAAAGTTCCACCTGATTGAATTATTATGGTATGTGGACCTTGATCGGAAATGTTGATTGTGCTAGTTTCTGAACCACTTACAGTCGTATTAGTATTCTGATAAACACTTGCTGATCTAGCTTTAGTATTTTTATTTGCTTCATCATAAGTTTTTATTTCAGGAGCAAGTGTAGCATTAGCACAACTCGC
>NZ_MJYJ01000066.1:0-109062 GCF_001763255.1 Campylobacter sp. BCW_4338 | reverse complement strand
GCTAAGAAAGAAATAGTAGCTAAAGATAAAACTATCTTTTTAGAATTTAAACAGGGTTCTTTACCCTCTCCTATAGGTGTTTTAGTTAATGTGATATTTTTCATAAGAATTTCCTCCCTTTATAATTTGTTCTATATATTATATTTTTTAAAAATAATATAAAATACAAAATAAAACGACAGAATATTAAAATAGTTATACTTAAAATATTATTAAATACTTATTATAATAAAACTATATGGTTTGAATTTATGTTTTATTTAAAGTTAGATTAAGAGTAAATTTTTTAGACTTTTATTGTTTTCTGTGTTTAGATTATAATCACTTCATTTTCTAAGTTTATGCCAAATTCTTCAAAGACTTTTTTTCTGGCTAATTTGATAAGAAAAAACGCATCTTCAAAACTTGCATTTTTTTTATTGATTAAAAAATTTGCGTGTTTATCGCTTAACATAGCATCTCCTTTGCTAAATCCTTTAAGTCCTACAGCTTCGATTAAACGTCCTGCAAAGTCGTTTTTTGGATTTTTAAAGATAGAGCCAAAGCTTGCTCCACTAGGTTGGTTGTTCCTTGCATTTTTTAAAGCTTTATCTTTAAGGGTATCAAAGCCAAAGTTTAGTTTAAATTCAGCCCAAAAAAAAGGCATATTTAAAGGACAAAAACGATAATCAAAATTTATATTTTCTCTTAAAATTTCGCCTTGAAAAGTAGCAATTTTGATTAAATTTTGACTAATACACTCTCCTTTAAGTCCTGCATTCATTTTCAAAAGCCCGCCAAGTGTACCAGGAATTTTGCTTAAATACTCAAAACCCTTAAGATTATTTTCTTTGGCAAAGCGATATATTTTGCTTGATTTTGTTTTGCAGCCTATGCGAAGATGGGTGAAATCTTTATTTTGATCTAAAATTTGTATAAAATCAAAACTATCTCCTAAAATTCCTATATTTTTAGGTTTAGGGCTGACTAAAAGGTTATTTGCGCCGCCTATTAAAAAACCATCAAAATCACAAATTTGATCCAAAACTAAAACTTCAAATTCATTTCCTATACGCACAGAAGAGTATTTTTTAAAATCAATGATCATTTGATAAAAGTTGGAATTTGATTTAGTATGTTTTCGGTAAAGTCAATCATAGTTGTAGTCATCCAAGGCATTAAAAAGATTAAAATAACTACAACCAGGATGATTTTAGGAACAAAAGAAAGTGTCATTTCGTTAATCTGTGTAGTTGCTTGAAAAATACTGATTACAAGCCCTGCAATAAGCCCTGCTAAAAGCATAGGCAAGGAAAGTAAAAGTGTGATTTTAAAGGTTTGCACTCCAAGAGCAACTAAGGTACTTTCATCCATTTTTATCCTTTTTAAGAATTTCTAGCTTCTTCGTATTCGCTAGGGATAAGATAATCATTTACATGTATGATTTTATCATAAAATTTATAATCATATCCTAGTTTAAAAAGCGTATCTACAGCTAAAAGTTGAGTTTGATTCATGCTAATGGAGTTTTTATTGGCATATAGATTAAGATAAGTATCCAGTTTTTCTTCATCAACACGGATAAGTTTTCTTTCCATAAGCATAGGGGCTAAAATTTTACGATTTGCATCGGCGATTTTTACAGCATTGGTTAAATCCTTTTCGATCTTAATCGCATCGCTTAAAGGCAAAGAGCGACGCAAAGCCATTCCACCTAAAGGCAAAGGTAAATTTTCTTTAGCAAATTCAAGCCATATATCCCAAAGTTCTGCTTCCACGCAAAGACTTTGATCAAATTCTAAAATGCTTTCATGGATCAAAACTCCTGCATCTGCTTCACCACTTAAAACTGCATTTTCAATGTCTAAAAAATTCTTATAAATAATTCTAGCTTCAGGATATTTCATACGAAAAATCAAAGCATTGGTGGTATTTGCTCCACTCAAAGCGACTTTAAAATTTCTTTTTAAATGCGTATCTTTTTTCTTGATGAGTTTTGGCCCATAACCTTCGCCAAAACTCACTGCTGTGCGTAAAAGCGCGTACTCAGAAGCGATTAAAGGATAAAGCCCAAAAGAAATAGCTGTAGCATCAAATTCATTTTTCAAGGCAAATTCATTTAAAGTTTGTATATCTAAAGCTGTATTTTCATAAGCAAAATCATTCCCCATCCACCCAAATTTAATAGCCATATACATAAAAATATCATCAGCATCAGGAGAATGTGCAATAGTAATTTTTTTCATCTATGCTTCCTTGTAAATCTTTGCTTTAATTCTAGCAAAATAAACCATTATTTAATTTTATTTTGTTAGAATTCTAACTAAAAATTTAGAATTTTTAAGGAAAGTTATGGATGATAATAAAAGAAAATCCCTAGATGCTGCCCTAAAAAGTTTAGATAAAACCTTTGGAAAAGGCACTATCTTAAGACTAGGGGATAAAGAAGTCGAGCAAATCGATAGCATAGGCACAGGTTCAGTTGGGCTTGATCTTGCTTTAGGTATAGGCGGTGTTCCAAAAGGAAGAATCATAGAAATTTATGGGCCTGAAAGTTCAGGTAAAACCACTCTAACTTTACACATTATCGCAGAATGCCAAAAAGCAGGTGGAGTTTGTGCTTTTATCGATGCAGAACATGCGCTTGATGTAAAATATGCTAAAAATTTAGGTGTAAATACAGATGATTTATATGTTTCTCAACCTGATTTTGGAGAGCAAGCTTTAGAAATTGTAGAAACTATAGCAAGAAGTGGTGCAGTAGATCTTATCGTAGTAGATAGCGTTGCAGCACTTACCCCAAAAGCAGAAATTGAAGGCGATATGGGAGATCAACATGTAGGACTTCAAGCAAGACTTATGTCTCAAGCTCTAAGAAAACTTACAGGTATAGTTCATAAAATGAATACCACGGTAATTTTCATCAACCAAATTCGTATGAAAATCGGTGCTATGGGTTATGGTACTCCTGAAACCACAACAGGTGGAAATGCGTTAAAATTTTATGCTTCTGTGCGTTTAGATGTTAGAAAAGTAGCAACCTTAAAACAAAACGAAGAACCTATAGGAAACCGCGTTAAAGTAAAAGTAGTTAAAAATAAAGTTGCTCCTCCATTCAGACAAGCCGAATTTGATGTGATGTTTGGAGAGGGTTTAAGCCGTGAAGGTGAGTTGATTGATTACGGTGTAAAACTTGATATCGTAGATAAAAGTGGTGCGTGGTTCTCTTATAAAGATAAAAAACTTGGACAAGGTAGAGAAAACTCAAAAGCTTTCTTAAAAGAAAACCCTGAAATTGCAGATGAAATCACAAAAGCGATTCAAAATTCTATGGGAATAGAAGGTATGTTCAGCGGTAGCGAAGATGACGAAGGAGAAGAATAATGTTAGTAATTGAAGATGTTAGAGCCTATGAAGTTCTTGATAGCAGAGGAAATCCAACCGTAAAAGCTGAAGTTACGCTAAGCGATGGAAGTGTAGGTGCGGCCATAGTTCCAAGTGGTGCAAGTACAGGTTCAAAAGAGGCCTTAGAATTGCGTGATAATGATGAAAGATTTGGCGGAAAAGGCGTTTTAAAAGCTGTTGCAAATGTCAATGAAACCATTGCAGATGAAATTTTAGGGCTAGATGCTTTTAATCAAACTCAACTTGATGATACTTTGCGTGAGCTTGATGGAACAAATAATTACTCAAATTTAGGTGCAAATGCGACTTTAGGCGTATCTATGGCAACAGCTCGTGCGGCTGCGGCTGCTTTGGGAATGCCTTTGTATCGCTACTTAGGTGGTGCAAATGCGAGCATTTTACCTGTACCAATGTGTAATATCATAAATGGCGGTGCTCATGCAAACAACAATGTAGATTTTCAAGAATTTATGATCATGCCTTTCGGTTTTACTAGTTTTAAAGAAGCTTTGCGTTCAGTTTGTGAAATTTATGCGATATTAAAAAAAGAACTCGCAAATTCTGGACATTCTACAGCTTTAGGTGATGAAGGCGGTTTTGCTCCAAATTTAGCTAATAACACAGAACCTATTGATCTTTTAATGACTTGTATCAAAAAAGCAGGTTATGAAAATCGTGTAAAAATTGCTCTTGATGTAGCAAGTACAGAATTTTTCAAAGATGGTAAATACCACATGGAAGGCAAGGCTTTTTCAAGCGAGGATTTGATCGAACGCTATGTAGAACTTTGTGCAAAATATCCAATTTGCAGTATCGAAGATGGTTTAGCTGAAAATGACTTTGAAGGCTGGATCAAGCTGACTGAAAAATTAGGCAATAAAATTCAGCTTGTAGGCGATGATTTGTTTGTAACTAATGAAGATATTTTAAGAGAAGGTATCATCAAAAAAATGGCAAATGCTGTACTTATCAAACCAAATCAAATCGGAACTATTACCCAAACTATGAGAACTGTGCGTTTAGCGCAAAGAAATAACTATAAATGTGTGATGAGTCATAGAAGTGGCGAAAGTGAAGATGCTTTTATAGCAGATTTTGCTGTAGCTTTAAATACAGGACAAATCAAAACAGGAGCCCTAGCAAGAGGTGAAAGAACCGCAAAATATAATCGCTTACTTGAAATTGAACTTGAAAGCGATGAATACTTAGGAGAAAAGCTCTGAGCGATTTACTTAAAGAATACGACGAAAGCACAAGAAAAAAAAGTTTTTATACCCATGTTATAAAAATGATTTTTTGGGCTTTTCTTGTTGTAATTGGAGCGATTTATTTTGGCAATATGTTTTTTGGGCAGTATTCTTTAGACACTTTATTAAGCTTAGAAAATACCAAAGAAGAGCTTAATAAAAAGATTATTTTACTTAAAGAACAAAACGCTAAAGCACAAAAAGATTATTTTGAATTAAAAGGATTATACCCAAATGAAAACTAGAATTTTAGCAATATTTTTTATTTTTACCTCTCTTTTATATTCTGATGAAAATCCTTTCAAGGCAGATCAAAATATAACCTTGGTTGCTCCACCTGAATTTCAAAAAGAGGAAGTTAAATTTAATTCTAGTGCAAGAATTTTAAAAAGCATCACTTTTAATTATATCAATTTAGACGGAAGTGAAGATAAGATTGATTTAGATGTTAATAAAAGTATTGATTGGCACGATACTTATACTATATCAAGATTTAAAAGCCCTGATCCTTCAAAAGTACTTGATGTTTCAGTTACTATACCTGAAAAAAATAGCTCTAAACAAGAATCAAACTCAACAGCCAATGTTGAAATACCTTTACAGGTTGCAAAGATTTATGATTTTATTTCTTACGCGGTTTATAAAAACAAAATAAAACTTAACACTAGTGATGAAATGATCACAGATTTTTCAGTAGGAAATCCAAGCAAAATCGTTATAGATTTTAGATCTGATTTGATTAGCCCTACAAAAAATATACGCCTTAGCAATTCTATTTTTAAACGCATAGACTTTGGATCTCACAAAGGATATTATCGACTTGTAATATATCTTGATGGAACTTATAATTATAATATTCAAAAAGATGCAACTGGATATATGATTAATCTGCTTTAATGAGATTTATTTTTTTAATATGTTGTGCTTGTTTAGTTTTTGCTAATGAAATTTTACTTCTTAGCAAATTCGATAAGCAAGATTTTAACTCTAAAGATTTTAATGCTTATTTGATGAGCGAAAAACTTGATGGAGTGCGTGGAATTTGGGATGGGAAATATCTAAAAACTCGCCAAAATTACCAAATAAAAACTCCTGACTTTTTTACAAAAAATTTCCCTCCTTTTGCTGTTGATGGTGAGCTTTGGATAGCAAGAAATAAATTTGATGAAATTTCAGCTTTAATTCGTAGTGGAGATAGCAATTTGACCTTATGGAAGGAAGTAACTTATAATATTTTTGATGTACCAAATGCTTGTGAAGAATTTCAAATTTCTACTTGCACTCTTAAAAATCGTTTGGCTGTTTTAGAAGAGTATTTGCAAAAATATCCTAGTGCCTATATAAAAATTATTCCTCAAATTCCAGTTGAAAATCAAAATAATTTAAATCAATTTTACGAAAGCATTATAAAAAATCAAGGTGAAGGTATTGTCATACGCAAAAATTTAAGTCCTTATGAAAAAGGCAGAAGTAAAAATGCTATGAAATTAAAACCCTATGATGATGCAGAATGTGAGTTGGTAGGATTTCGCAAGGGTAAGGGTAAATTTGAAAATCAAGTAGGTGCCTTACTTTGTAAAATGCCTAATGGACAAATCATTAAAATAGGCAGTGGTTTAAAAGATGAAGATAGAAAAAATCCTCCAAAAATTGGTAGTATTGTGACTTATAAATTTAATGGATTGACCAAAAATTCCTTACCTCGCTTTCCGGTTTTTTTAAGAATAAGAGATGAAAATCCTTGACTTTAAAATTATTTTGTGATAAAATATTTCCTTTTATTTATTCGGGGTGTAGCGCAGTCTGGTTAGCGCACTTGGTTTGGGACCAAGGGGCCGAAGGTTCGAATCCTTTCACCCCGACCATTTTTTATAAATTTATACAAAATGGTGAGTGTAGCTCAGTCGGTTAGAGCATCAGATTGTGGTCCTGAGGGTCGTGGGTTCAATTCCCATCACTCACCCCACTAAGCGCTCGTAGCTCAACTGGATAGAGCAACAGACTTCGGATCTGTAGGTTATGGGTTCGATTCCTATCGGGCGCACCACCAAGATTTTATATGCGTTCATAGCTCAGCTGGATAGAGCAACGGCCTTCTAAGCCGTAGGTCAGAGGTTCGAATCCTCTTGGGCGTACCACTTTAGCGGATGTGGTGAAATTGGCAGACACGCCAGACTTAGGATCTGGTGCAGCAATGCGTGAAGGTTCAAGTCCTTTCATCCGCACCACTTACTTTTATCATTTTCAAGCAAGAGTTGATTTCTCATAAATTTTTATTTCATTTTAAAATTTCTTATGATTACTAGATAAAATACAAATTTAATTTAGATAAATTTAAAAATTATCTTGCAAAAGATTTGAAAAATAATTAAAATATACAAAATTCAATTCAAGGAGATAAAATGAAAAAATTAGGTTTAGCTTTAGCAGCTTTAGTTGCTTTAAATGTGTCAGCATTTGCAGGGGTTATCACTATACATGATTCTAATTTAGTTAAAGTATCAGGAGGAGATGATGCCTATGCAAAAATAGCTTTAGAAGATGCTAAAGAAGAAATGAAAAATCAATTTAACACTGATAACTTAGAGATTTACGCTATAGAAAGTATCAAGAAAGATGATCCAGAACACTATAATGTTATTCAAAGGGGTGTTTTTAAAGTAATGAAACAAAGGATAGCAAAAGGAAAGATTATTTATTATAATGAATTCTTAGTTGTAGATAGAAAAACAAATTGGGCTGCTGAATGGAATATTGAATGTGTTAAAGGGGATAAATATACAAAATCAAACGATAAGGTTTCTTGTGATGGTGGCGCTGCTGATAAGTTCTATAATTTCAAATAATACTTGAAAGCTCTATTATTTTAGAGCTTTCACACCATAAAGGTTTTGACTATAAACAACATAGTATAAAATATATCTAAATTTTAAGCTTTTTAAGTTAAAAATTTCTAGTTTTTTAAAATCGTTTTATCTTTTATATCTTTGCTGTAAAGACAAAATCAGCACTCATTAAAAATCTTTTTTTGATTAAATTTTTGTAAATTCATTTTTAGTGTTAAAAATGTGATGGTATTAACTTTATAAAAGTATTATTATATATTTTTTACTTAGGATAGCGATTATGAAAAAAACAATTTTAACCATTCTTTTTTTACTTACTCTTACGCAGGCTAAGGAAATACAAGTTTATGAAAGTCCTACTTGTGGCTGTTGTGATCTTTGGGCTGATTATATGAAAGCTAAGGGTTATGAGGTTAGTGTTCATAAAACCAATGATTTTCTTAAAATCAAAGAAAAAATGGGTATAAAAGATGAGTATCAAAGTTGCCATACAGGTGTGATCGAAGGCTATGCTATTGAAGGGCATGTTCCTGAAAGTGCTGTAAGCTGGTTGCTTGAAAACAAACCTAAAGATGTTATAGGAATTTCAGCTCCTGGCATGCCGCAAGGAAGCCCAGGAATGGAACAAGGTTATAGTGAAAAATATCCTGTAATTTTGATGAAAAAAGATGGAAGCTATGAGCTTTATGGATATTTTATAGGGGATAAAAAGCTTTAAAGTAAATTTTTAGCTTTTTACTTTTTTGATTTCTTTTTCAAGTATGCTATAAGGAGTTAAGCCTATGAATTTTTCATCCATTTTTCCTTCTTTGAAAAAACTAAGCACAGGTACTCCATATATTTCCCCAATGGCACTTGAAAGGTATTTAGCTGCTCTTTTTTCATAAAACATTGCTAAATTAGATAAACCTTTTTCATCAGCCCAAGCTTTTGCATCGTTTGCATCGTTTGCATCGCCTAAAACCACAAAGATATTAAAATCATAATTTTTAGCCAAATTCTGTAAAATAGGAATTTGTTCTTTACAAACTCCACAATCTTTTGTGAAAAATACTAAGGCAAAATTTTGTGCTTTATCATTTAGTTTTAGGCTTTTTTCAAAACCATTGTAGGCAAAATTATAGGTTTTATCGTTATTTAAAGCTTTAAAATTTTCTCCACTATCACAAGCTACAAAAAATAAAGCTATGATTAAAGCAAAGAAATAAGCTTGGATTCGAAAAATTCCCATGGTTTTTCTCCTAAAATTCTATCTTTTATCATCCCATCTTTAATGATGATGGTAGTAGGGGTTGCAAACACAGCATAACGATCATTGGTGATTTTAAGATCGTCTTTTAAAACTTTTACATTTTTAAAGTCAAATTGTTCGGCTAAAACCTTAACCACATTGGCATTATCGATGGAATTTATAGCATAAACACTGATTTTATTGGGGTGATTTTGTATGAATTCATCTAAAGAAGGGAGCTCTTTTAAGCAAGAAGGGCAGCCATTTTGAAAAAAGACTAAGACTTTTAAACTTGTATTATCATCAGCAAGTTTTACAGCTTTTCCTAAAGTATCTTTAGCTGAAATTTCAGCGCTTTTTTCTCCAACTTTTCCAGTATCTTTTGAATTTTCAAAAGAACAAGCATTGAGCAAGAACAAAATGCTTAAGATTAAAAGGCTTTTTTTCATTTTAACACCCCATGTTGTAAGATAAGGGTTCGATCTGCGAATTTGGCTAAATCAGGATTGTGTGTGATTAAAACTATGGTTTTGCCTTCATTTTTTAATTTTTGCAAGGTTTGAAGAACGATTTGTTCATTGGCTTCATCTAAATTTCCTGTGGGTTCATCTGCGAGTAAAAGCTCTGGGTTGTTGATCAAAGCTCTTGCTATACAAACTCTTTGTTGTTCTCCGCCACTTAATTGGCTAGGTAAATGAGTGAGTCTATGTGAAAGTCCTACTTTTTCAAGAACCATTTTAGCATCTTCTTCATCTACGCTTGAGTGATAATACTGAGAGAGCATAACATTTTCTAAGGCGTTAAGATAGGGGATAAGATGAAATTGTTGAAAGACAAGTCCTATTTTTTCACGACGCAAGGTGATTTTTTGCTCCTCATCCATTTGCTCTAGGTTTTCATTGTCTAAGATATACTCTCCAGAGCTTGGAGTATCCATGAGTGATAGTATGTTTAAAAGCGTTGATTTTCCACTTCCTGATGGACCCATGATGGCAAGCCATTCTCCTTCATAGACGCTTAAGTTGATATTGTTTAAGGCTTTAACTTTGCCAAATTCTTTATTTAAATTGTTTATTTTAATAAGTTCTTTTTTCATCATTCACCTTTCAAATTTTCACACACATTGATTTTTAATGCTCTTTTTATAGGAAAAAATGCAGCCAAAAAGGCAAAAATCAAAGAAATGATTAAGGCTATAAAAACAGCTATAAATCTAAAATCAATACTAGAATTAAAAATCAAATAACCAAAGACATTGGCTAAAAATATCCCACAAAAAGCTCCGATTAAACTAGCAAAAAAACTTACTATAAAGCATTCACTAGCAAAAAGTTTAAAAATTTCACTTTTTTTTGCACCCAAGGCTAAACGCAGTGCGATTTCTTTTTTGCGAGAAAATATAATAGAACTTAAGGTCGTATTAACGCTAGTAGTGACTATGATCAATACTACAAGTATGATTAAAAACATTAAAGCTTTGATTTTTCCAAGTACTAAACCTTCGCTTAAGGATACTGAAGATATAGGTTTTGCATCGATGAATTCATTGCTGATTGCTTGTGTTTTGGCTTTAACTTCATCAAAATTTCCATAAACTACAGCATTAGCATAGTTAATACCGGTTTTATCGCTTAAATTTTGCACCACGCTTAAAGGAGCTAAAACAATGCTATCAAATTCATCATTGCTTGAAAGTATGCCTTTTATGGTAAGTTTTGTGCTTTTTCCATTGTTTGGATTGTAAATTTGAAGTTCATTGCCTGCTTTTAGGCCTAGTTGCTTGGCTAAATTAACTCCTAAAAAGGCTGAATTTTCATCAAAATCATTTAGAGAAAAGCTTCCTTCTTTAACTTCTAAGAAAGGTTTAGTGATTTTTAAAGCCCTAAAATCAGTGCCTAAAACTACCCCGCTTGTACTGCCTAAATTTAAAAAATCATACAAAAAAGGAGTTAAAGCTCTAGCCTTTAAATTTTCTTTTATTTTTTCATACTCAGCATTGGAGATAAAATTTTCATCCTGTTTAGGGCTTATCATTACATTTGCTCCATAGGCTTTTAATTCTTTAGAAAGTTTGGTGTCAATATCAAAATAAATATTTAAAAAAGCTGAGCAAGTAAGTGCTCCTATAAAAACACTTAAAACTATTATAAAAAGTCTTTGATAAGAAAAGCTAATGCTTTTAAAAAGCTCATTAAGGAAAAACTTATCTACCATAAAGCACTCCTGCAGCTGAAAGTTGTGTGATATTTTTTATAGGAAGCAAGCAACCTAGTAAGGCAATAAGTCCTGCAAAAATAAAGCTTAAAGGTAAAGCTACAAAGGCTATATCAATAAAATATCCAAAAATGCTAAGGCTGATGATTTGAGAAAGGGCTGTGCCAAAAATAAAGCCAAAGAAAGCGGCAAATAAAGCTACGATTAAATTTTCACTAGCAAAGATGAGATAAATTTGAAAAGTATTAGCACCAAGTACTTTTAAAAGTCCTATTTCTTTTTTTCTACGATGAATTTCAGAGCTCATCAGGCTTGAAATCGCAATACTTGCAACAATAAGACAAATAATGCAAGTAATGCCCATTAAGGATTGGATCTTTTTAACCACCAAGCTTTGAGCATCGCTTATAGCATTTAGAGCTTTTGCATCAGCACCTGGTAAGCCATCGCTAATTTGACTAGCGATTGAGCCTACATAGGCTGAGCAATACCATTTGTCATATTCTAACTGATCTAATTTTTCTTCTCCCATGCGACGTACTTTTTCAGAAAGGGCTGATTCAGGTATGGTAAAAGCTCTTACTTCTGCACTTGAGTAAAGCCCTTGTTTGTTGAGTAAATCTTGAGCTAAATTTAAAGGAGCGATGATTTTATTTGACATTTTAGGATTGGCATGAAGTAAAATGCCTGCGATTTTTACTTCTTTGCTTTGATTGTTTTCTCCTATGAGTTTGATAGTATCTCCTAATTTTAGTTTATTGTTTTTAGCAAAGTCTTCGCCTAACATGATTTCATTGCTATCATCTTTTGCCCATTCTCCTTGCACTGCTAAATAAGGATAAAGACTTTTTATACCTGTGATAAAATCATCATCATCTTTAATTTTTATGGCTTTTTGAAAATAAGTGCCATAAATAAGTGCTTTTTGCTGGGAGTTTTCAATGGTGATTTTACCTTCTAAAAAAGGAGCAAGTGCGGTGATGTTGTTACGCCAATAAATGTCTTTAATCATATATAAATTTTTTTCTTCTAGGTAGTTTTTGTTTTTTAAGGGTTCATAAAGTTCATTACCTATTTCTATACTAAGACTTGAGCCTTTGGGTAAAACAAGGATATTAGAGCCATAGCTTTTGAGTTGTTTGGTTACTTCATCGCCTATACTTAGGGTAATATTTAGCATAGTAGAGAGTAAAAGCGTGGCTAAAAAACAAGTAAGAAAGGCTAAAAATTTTTGAATTTTGTTTTTAAATATAGAGTTAAAAATCATTTTAGCCAACATCATTTCTCCTTTGGATTAAAAATTTCGCTTCGTTTTCTTCTACATATTTTGTAGGATCTTTTTTAAATTCTTCATAGTTGTTTTGATTTGAAAAATAATAAGTAATCCCTTTATAGCTATAAGAAAAAGGAGCTTGGGTGTTTATAACCTTTGTTTTTGATACAGGATCTTGCACTTCAATTTCTTTGATTTGACTAAAATAATTAGATCCTGCTATTACATCTTTAACATCTATGGTAATTTTTTTACCATCGTATTCGTATTTGAGTGGGATAGGATTGCAACCCCCGCTTTTGCCTACACTAGGCAAGAAAATACGCACATTGCAAGAAATGCAAATGAGTTGTCCATCTTTTTTGATATAGCCCATATCTCCACAAATCATACAAGCATCAAAAACAGCTACAGGAGAATCCCTATCTTCTCTTTTGTTGATAAGAAAAAACCTTATCACTTTGCCTTCAGCGCTGATATAAGCAAAGCGGTGGAGTTTGTTGTCCCTTAAAAGAGCTATATCAAAGATAAATTTGCCATTCTTATCGGGTAAAATTTCTTTAGGCTCATCTATGGTTAAAGGCTTAGAGCTTACCATAAAAAAGTATAAAATAATGCAAAAACTTATAACACAGGAGATAAAAACACTGGAAAAATAGCGATTAATAAGACTTGTTTTAGCTTCGTTTTTGCGATAATTTATATCTAAAATTTGTTTTTTGCTTATATTTTTTTTGCGAATTTTTAAGCTTAAGAATGCTAAAAAAGCGATGAAAATTAAATAAACATAAATTCCAAAAACACCAAAATAATTACTTTTTCCTACAAAACTTACTAAAAAAGTATGAGTTTCTATGATGGAATTTCGCATTAAAGTAAGCAAGATATTGGCTAGAGCTTTATCGCTTTCTATAAGGATAAGCAGTAAAAACAGCATAAAGCTTGTTTTTTGATTAAAATTTTTTTGCCATTTTAAAAAGAAGAAAATCAAAATACAAACAAGCAAGGCTAAAGCAATAAAACCTAAAGAACTTATACCTTCGCTATCGATTAAAGAGCTAGTAAAAATAGGGAAATCTTGACTTAAAAAATAATAATGCAAAGCGGTGCAAAAACTTAAAATTCCCAATAAAATAAAATTTAAAATTTCAATTTTTTTCCAAAAATAAAATATAAAGCTTACTAGCAATAAACCTATAAAAACAAAATCAAAATTAAAGATTAAATTTTCAGTTTTTAAAAATTGTGCTGCGATAAAAAAAGCAAAATATCCAAATAAAAAGCCCAAAAAGACTACTAAAAAACTTTTAAAAATATATTTTTTATCAGGAGTGATAAAGGCCATTAAAATACTTAGCGGTAAAACACTGATAAGAAAATGCACAAAATATATACTCATAATTTACTCTTTAAACATTGTTATTTTAATTTTTCAAATAAAAATAAAAATATTTAAACACTCGGAAAATCCGAGCGTAAAATCATTTTGGCGTGCCTGTGTATTTGAATTTATAATCTACTTTAAAAGGTTCAAACCACTTACCCACGCCTGTTTCTTCATCAACATGGCGTCCAAAACCTTGTTTTTCTGGATTTGAGATATAAAAAGTAAGTTCATAATTTCCTACGCCAAAGCCACCTTTTTTATCTTTTTCCATAGCGATATTTGCACCATAGTGAGGACCATCATCAGCCACCATAGGCATCAAAGTTCCACGTTTAATCGCACCTGTATCGGTATTTTTAAGTTCATAGGCTATGGTTAAATAAGGCATCCAAAAACCTTCTGGAAAACCATTTGGATTGTTTTTAAGTGCGTGAATGTCAGCTTCTAGGTGAATATCTGCTAAAGATGCAGCTAAATCAATACCTCTTGGCTCCATTTCAATGGGTTGTAAATAAACAGCGGCTATTTCCATACCATTAAGTTCTTTTGGATCACCGATTGGCACTTCGCCTGCAAATAAATTTGTGCTAATAACCGCAGCTGCAGCAACTACTGATAAAACTTTTTTTATCATGATTTTACTCCTTTTTTTGAAATTTGTTTTGTTATTAAAATGCCAATAATTAGCATGATCAAAACTATAAATTGAGGGATTAAAGTCTCATAGTAAGGATAAACTCCAAGCCATAAAATCGGTTCAAAATTCATAGGTATAAGACTAGGAATAATGACTTTTCCTTCTATGAGTTCAGCTATGCCTTTGCCTGTAAAAACAAAAACCATGTAAAAAATAATGTAAGAAGTGATATAGAAAAATTGTTTTACAGGTATGCGAATGGCTCCTGCTTTTAAAAGAAAATATAAAACAATAAGTATTAAAATTCCAAGTCCAAGCCCGCCAAAAACAGCACTAAAATCAGTGCTTGTTTTAGCATCAAAAAGCAAGGCTTGATAAAAAAGCACAGTTTCTGCACCTTCTCTATAAACAGCTAAAAATACGGTGATCCAAAGGGTTTTTGCGCTATTATTTGATATAGCATCTATAGCACCTTGTTTGATAAAGCTTGTCCATTTTTTATTTTGTGCGTTTGAAAGCAGCCAAAAGCCCACATAAAAGAGTAGCAATACGGCTATAAGCATGGTAATACCCTCTATAAGCTCTCTACTTTGTCCTGCGTTTTCTTTAAACAGCCAAGAAACTCCAAAAGCGGTAACAAAACTTAAAATCACTCCTGTAAAAAGAGCACTATAGGCGATATTTAGGCGATTTTTATTACCACTTTGCACAAGATAAGAAACAATGGCTACAACGATAATCAAAGCTTCCAATCCTTCACGGATAATAATGCCTAAAGCCCATATAAATAGCGAATAAGGAGTAGAATCTTGAATTTTGTCCACGCTGCTTGCTATGAGTTGTTCTAAGTCATTAAAAGTGGCTTCAAGCTCTTTTTTATCTGCGCTTGCTTTAATCAGTGCCACACCTTTGGAAAATAAACTTTCTATTTTAAGTTTTAAGCCGCTATCTACAGCACCGATTTTATTTTCCATACCGCTTGCTTCAAAAATATCTAGATAAATTCCTTGTAAATCATCTACTATAGAAGCACTAAAGCCATCATAATTTTTTAAAATTCCATCTAAAGCAAGTTTGATATCATTAGAAACTTTGGCATAATCTTTGCCTTTTGTTTCATCATTAAAGCCTGAAATTTGCAAACTTGAAAGTTCTGAATTTGGAATTTGCAAGAAAACATCAAAAATTTGTTCTTCTATGTTATCTAAGCCATCTCTTAAGCCTTTTTCATCTATTTTTGTATCGTTGATTTGGCGTATAAGGGTGCGTATGGCTTGTTGAATTTTTTGATCGTTTCCTGCTTTGGTAAATTTATTTACTAAAATTTCTACTTTGGTATTGCGATAATCACTAAATAAGGCATCATTTAAAAAATCTTTACTAGCTTGGTAGTTTTTTTCTTTAAAAGCATTAGCTGCCTGTGAAAATTTGGTAGAGATATTATCTAGTATAAATTGCAATCTTGCGTCCATTGCAGCAGCAGCTTGTAAATCAGCGCTTGCATTATCATCTGTAAGTTTGCTCGCATCGTTGTTTGTAGGTGTAGGAACTTGGGTGGTTAAAGAGCTTTGTGCTAAATCTTTTTTATCCACGCCCATCATTTGTGCGATTAAAGCTTCTGCATCAGCTTCGCGTTTGGCATTGGCTTCTAGGCTTGATTTTTCAGCTTTAGCCTTATCATAGTTTGTATCGCTTGCTTCTGCTTTTAAACGATATCCATTTTGTAAGATTGGGGCTACTTCATCAAGATCATAATAAAGACTATCAATTAAAGCATTAATTTGTGTTAAAGGAGCTTCATCTTTATACATGCGACGCAAATTTACAAATTTACGCTCCATGGTGATGGCTTTTCTTCCTATGTTTCTTCCTATAGGGCCTTCCATATTTTCAAAATGTTGAAAATACGCATCTTCGCTAAGCTTTTTAGCACCTAGATTATCACCCTTTTTGTAAGTTTCTATGCTTTGTTTTAGCATATCTTTGATAAGATTTGCTTCATTAATATAATCATCTACTCTAGCAAAAGCTGAGCTTGATAAAAAAATACTTATAATTAAAAATATAATTTTAAAAATTTTCATTATCATTACCCTTGGTTTTTGATAAAAATAATATTTATTATCAAAATAAATAATGGCTAGTATAATATTAAAAATCTTAAATAGAACTAAAAAATAAGCTTTTGTATCGATAATATTTTTTATTAATTATATTTAAGATATATTTTAATAAATTTTTAAATATATCTTATTTTTGTGATTTAATATGGGTTGTTTTTAAGTATCGCAAGGCTTTCTTCTAAGCTATGCACTTTGGGATATTGTTTTTGTATTTTTAATTTTTCATTTTTTAGTGTTTTAAAAGCTTAATAAAAATCAAAAAATCATTTATTGCGTATTCTTTAAGGAGATATAGCTATAGTATATTTTAGACTAAGCAGATATATCCAAAAGTTTATCTTTTTTGTTGGTATCTGTGTTTGTAGAATCGCTATTGTCTTTATTTACTTCTTCTTTCTCAGCTTCAGCTTCTACTTTCTCTTTTTTTTCTTGAGATTTTAAAGAAAAATCTATAGTTTGCCTATTTACTTCACTTTTGCCAAAATTTGTGGTATCCATAACGCCACAAGGTGTTACCAGTATCATTTCATTAACCTCTTAGTTTACAATGTTTACTAAACTTAAGATATTTTTTTCATTTTTTTCTTAAGTTGTAATTTTTGATTATATTATAAATCGTATAAAATAAGATAAAACTTAAATTTATTGAAATAAATTTTTATCCATTTAATTCACTTTTAAAAGTACCAACCATTTATATTTTGCTTATTGTTTCATAGTGTAAAAATTTTTAAAATAGGATTTTATCTTAAAAAATTTATGATTTTTAATTTCAGATATTGGTTTCCTTGAAAAATTTTAAAAAGTTTAGTAAAAAATATTAAGTTTTAAAAATATCATCCGATTTAAATAAAGTCTTAAGACTCAATCTAAAAGGAGGATGATATGGTTTCAGATGTTTCTATGGGTAATGCTAATTTAATGACTGCTGTTAATACTTCAGTTTTGAAAAAATCTATGGACACAAACGAGGCATTGATGAATGAACTCATCGAAGGTATGGAAGGTGTCTCTCAAGCCTCCGCTCCACAAGTTTCTAGCTCTAGTGGTTTGGATATTTACGCTTAAATATCTTAAGAACAAGCTTAAGAACTTGTTGGTATCTTGAGCTTGTTTTTTTAAATAATTATTTCTTTAGTATTTTTTCGTTATAATTTTGCCATTTTATTTATCGTATTAAATTTTTATAATATTTATTTAGGAGCAAGGATGCAAATGATAAAGAAGATGGTTTTAAGTGAAACTTTCCCTGGTATTTTGCTTATATTTTTTACATTTTTAGCCTTATTATGTAAAAATTCTTCTTTAAGTGTTATTTATACAGATTTTTTTCATGCTAATTTTACAGTAGGATTTGATCATTTTCAAATTTCAAAGTCGTTGGATTTATGGATAAATGATGGTTTGATAGCTATATTTTTTCTATGTATAGGGCTTGAGTTAAAATATGAAATTTTACGCGGACAGCTTAAAAATATAAGAGCTGTGTCTTTACCTATATTTGGAGCTTTTGGGGGTATGATTACTCCTGCTTTAATTTTTGCTACTATTAATTATTCCCATGATTTTGCTATGAAAGGTTGGGCAATACCTACAGCAACTGATATAGCTTTTGCAGTAGGCATTTTGATGCTTTTAGGAAATAAAATTCCTACAAGTTTAAAGCTTTTTTTACTTTCTTTAGCTATTTTTGATGATTTGGGCGCTATTGTTATTATTGCTTTATTTTATACAGATCAGCTTTCAGCTTTGGCGATTATTATTTGTTTGTTTTGTATATTTGCTCTGCTTTTGTTAAATTATTATCACATCACCCATCTTTCTTTGTATGTGTTAGTAGGTGTTGTATTGTGGATAGCTATGCTTAAAAGTGGAGTACATGCGACTTTGGCTGGTGTGATTATTTCTTTATTTATACCGCTTGATACAAAAAATAAAAAACCTTATTTGCATGAAGTTCTTAAGGATTTAAATCCTTGGGTGGTTTATTTTATCTTGCCTTTATTTGCTTTTGCTAATGCTGGGATTGATATCAGAGATATGCATCTTGGTTCAGTATTTTCACCTGTAAGCCTTGGAATTATTCTAGGATTATTTTTAGGAAAGCAACTAGGTGTTTTTACTTTTTGTTTTATTGCTATCAAACTTAAGCTTGCAAAACTACCTGAAAATATTAAATATGGAAAATTTTATGGTATATGTATTTTAACAGGCATTGGTTTTACGATGAGCTTATTTATTGATGGTTTGGCCTATAAAAATAGTGATATTTTTGAACATGCGGATAAACTTGCTATTTTAATAGCTAGTTTTTTAAGTGCCATTGTTGGTTTTATTTATCTTAAGATTGTTAAATGAATAATATAGTACATAAATTAAAAACTTTAGTTTTAAATGAGGCTTTTGGTGGTGTTTTACTTATAGTTTGTACTTTGCTTGCTTTGCTTGTGCAAAATGGATCTTTTAGCGAACATTATCGAGAATTTCTAAATTTAAAAGTCGGATTTAGTGTAGGTGAATTTGAGCTTAATAAACCTTTTTTGCTTTGGATAAATGATGGGCTTATATCTATATTTTTCTTTGCTATAGGGCTTGAGCTTAAGAAGGAATTTTTGCATGGGGATTTTAAAAATCCTAAAAATATTGTTTTACCTTTTATGGCTGCTTTAGGGGGTATACTTATACCTGCGATGTTGTTTGCTTTGGTAAATATAGGAGATGCTTATACTTTAAAAGGTTGGGCTATACCTACAGCTACAGATACAGCGTTTGCTTTAGCGATTTTAATGATGTGTGGTAAGCATATTCCATCAAGTTTAAAAATTTTCTTACTTTCTTTGGCTATTTTTGATGATGTGGGTGCTATTTTAATTATAGCTATTTTTTATACGACAAAATTATCAATAGTTGCTTTTGTCGTTGCAGGAATTGCTATTTTGGTAATGCTTGTTTTAAATATTTTAGGAATAACAAGAAAGTCTTTTTATTTTATTTGCTCAGTTATTCTTTGGATTAGTGTTTTAAAAAGTGGTGTGCATGCAACTTTGGCTGGAATCATAACAGCATTTTTTATACCGATGCAAACTAAAAATGGAGAAGCATTTTTAGAAGAAATTTATGAAAGTCTAAAATTTTGGCTCGCTTTTGTTATCTTGCCTTTATTTGCTTTTGCTAACGCTGGGGTAAATTTATCCAATATCGACATAGGAGCAATTTTTTCAGGTGTAAGTATAGGTATTTTCTTGGGGCTTTTTGTGGGTAAACAAGTGGGTGTATTTTTGTTTTCTTATTTGGCAATCCGCTTTAAATTTGCAGCCTTGCCCCAAGGTTCAAATTTGAAACAACTTTATGGGGTTTGTATACTTACAGGTATTGGTTTTACAATGAGTTTGTTTATCGATGGCTTGGCGTATGAAGTCAGTGATATTTTTAATTATGCAGATAATTTAGCTATTCTTATAGCTTCATTTTGTTCTGGGATTTGGGGTTTTATTTATCTTAAATTCTTTGCTACTCGATCTTAAGGGGACTGATGAGGCATATTTTTTTCATCATCACGATTGTATTCTTTATAAGTGGATGTAGTTTTTATCAGAATTTAAACTATACTCGTCCGATTTATAATACAAATAAAGAAACAAAACTTAAGACTATAGCAAATGAATGGAAAAAAACTCCTTATGTTTTAGGTGGAACTACTAAAAAAGGTGCTGATTGTTCAGGATTTACGCAGAGTGCATTAGCTCAGCTTAATATACGCATACCTCGCACTACAAAAACTCAATTAGGTTCTGGGAGAAAAGTTTCTAAATCAAAATTGCAAACAGGAGATTTGGTATTTTTTAAGACAGGTAGAGGGCCAAATGGTATGCATGTTGGTATTTATACGAGCAAGGGAAAATTTATACATTTATCTACTAAAGGTGGAGTAAAAGAAGTCGAGTTAAATAGTTCTTATTGGAAGGCTCGTTATATAGGAGCAAGAAGGTATTAAAGTGAAAATAGGTGTATTTGATAGCGGAGTAGGGGGGCTTAGTGTTTTAAAATCTCTTTATGAAGCTAGACTTTTTGATGAAATTATCTATTATGGAGATACCGCAAGAGTTCCTTACGGGGTAAAAGATAAAGATACTATTATCAAGTTCTGTCTTGAAGCATTGGAATTTTTTGAACAATTTCAAATTGATATGCTTATCATTGCATGTAATACTGCTAGTGCTTATGCTTTAGATGCTTTAAAAGCAAAAGCACATTTTCCAGTATATGGCGTAATTGATGCAGGGGTTGAAGCAACGATAAAAGCTTTACATGATAAAAATAAAGAAATTTTAGTCATTGCAACAAAAGCAACCATTAAATCAGAAGAATACCAAAAGCGTTTATTATCTCAAGGATATACAAATATAAATGCTTTAGCTACAGGGCTTTTTGTGCCTATGGTTGAAGAAGGTATTTTTGAAGGAGATTTTTTGCAAAGTGCTATGGAGTATTATTTTAAAAATATCACAACTCCAGATGCTTTGATACTCGCTTGTACTCATTTCCCTTTACTAGGTCGTTCTTTAAGTAAGTATTTTGGCGATAAAACAAAATTAATTCATTCAGGAGATGCTATAGTTGAATTTCTTAAAGAAAGAGAAAATATAGATTTGAAAAATCATAAAGCAAGATTGCATTTTTATGCTTCAAGCGATGTTGAATCTTTAAAAAATACTGCTAAAATTTGGCTAAATTTATAAGGAAATAAAATGATAGAATTGAAAAAACCAGATGAAATAGAAAAATTAAGAATAGCAAATCAAATTGTAGCAAAAACTTTAAATTTTTTAGAGAATGAAATTAAAATAGGAATGAGTTTAAAACAAATTGATAAAATGGCAGAAGATTATATTTTAAGCCTTGGTGCCAAGCCATCATTTAAGGGGCTTTATGGTTTTCCAGGTGCCATTTGTACATCTTTAAATCAAGTTTGTATCCATGGAATTCCAGATGATAAAATTATCAAAGAGGGTGATATTTTAGGTCTTGATGTGGGAAGTTTGATTGATGGGTATTATGGGGATGCAGCAAGAACTATTGCTATAGGAGAAGTTTCACCCACTGATAAAGCTTTAATCTCTTGCGCTAAAGACGCGTTATATCATGCTATAGATATTATTCATGATGGAATGCGTTTTAAGGAACTTTCAGCTGCTTTAGGCGAATTTATCCATGTAAGAGGTTTTGTCCCGCTTCGTGGATATTGTGGACATGGTATAGGACGAAAGCCCCATGGAGAGCCTGAAATTTTAAACTATTTAGAAAAAGGTGCGAGTGCAAAAAGTGGCCCTAAAATTAAAAATGGAATGGTGTTTTGCATAGAGCCTATGATATGCCAAAAAGATGGAACACCAAAACATTATAATGGAAAATGGGATGCTGGAAGTATTGATGGGCTTAATGCGGCTCATTATGAACATTGTGTTGCTGTGATTAATGGGCGTGCTGAAATTCTTTCTATGATATGATATTAAATTATAAAAATAATATTTTTTTCTTAAAATCCTAAAAATTTAAAATTTTTTAAATAATATTGTAGTAATATTCTTTAATAATTTAAGTTACTAAATAATATTTTTATCATATATTAAGTGTTATTAGAATAAAGTGTCACATCGTATTAAACTAAAACATAAATATGGTTTAGATAATTTAATAATTTTTATTAAATTATCTAAATATTTATTTTAGTTTAAAGAGATCTTTTAAGATCTCGTTTGGGTTAGGCTATTTCCCTCCCCCTTTTTATTCGTAGCCTAACTCTCTTTTAGAGTTTGGAAAATCTCTTTAAGCTAAAATATATTATATTTGCTTAAAGAGAACAAATGATTACCATTCTTATTTAAATAAATTTTTAAAATCCATTGTAGAGTTATAAATTCCAGCATTATCCACAGTTTCGCCCATGGTGATTGCGGTTGCTAACTCTGATAGAATGATTTTTATTTCATCTCTTTTATCTTGTATATAGGCCAATACACCTTCGTAATTACTTGTTTGAAGAATTAAAAGTGGATTAGCAATTTCAAATTCAAAAAGTTTTTTACCAACATAAACATTGAAAATATTTCCAAAAAGGGCTGTTCCCATGAAAGAGCAGTTTTGTATAAGTTGTGATGCTGTGGCATCAAGAGTTCTTTTTTGCATATCATCTGAATTTTCATCTATTCTTTCTAGAATGCTTTTTTCTATTTTTTTTAAAGACATATCAAGTACTTGAAGTGCTCCTATAAAATCATTTGCATCATTGATTTGAGAGCAAATTTGATTTGCTTTAAATTCATCCACGCTTTGAATTTCGCCTAAGTGTTTTTTAAATATATCTAAATCACTTTTCATTGTTTACCTTTCAAAAATATTGCTAAATATTTAAAAAGCAAAAAGTGTTCCTAAATTAGGATAAATTAGAATTTACCCAAAAAATAATCTCATTGCCAATTTTATTCAAGGCTTTTTGAAAAGCATTATAGGTAGAGCGGATATCTTTTTTTTCTATTTTTTCTTTAGTATTGAAAATTTTATGAGCTATTATTTGATTGTTTTCAAGATTTATGAAATTTACACTTACAGAAATTTGAGCGTAGTTTTCATTGTTATTAAGAATTTGCTCAAAAGAGTTAATCCTGCTTTCAAGAGCATAATCCGCACTTAAAGAGCTTGTTGAAGAAAGCAAGGTTGTAAAAATATTGCTTTGTTCAAATTTTGACAAAATTAAAAAAGAATAAAGATTGCTTGGTAAATCTCCCCAGAAATAATGTGCGTATTTGTTGCTAAAACCATTATCTATATAAACAATAGCTCTTGAGTTTAAATATAAAGGTGCATTTGCATTGCGAATTTTAAGAATTTTACCAGTTTTTTTAAAAAAAATATTTGAGTCTATTCCTTCGTCTTTTAATATGATATTTTCATTTTTATTGATGGTTTCGTGTCTTAAAGAGCATCCACATAACATAAAAATAAAAGTCAAAATACAGAATAATTGCTTTAGCATTATTTTTCTCCTGGTCCAAGTTTAGGTTTAGTTTCTTTAAAAATCAAATCAGCAGGGCTGTTTTGTAAATTTTCTATTAGAATATTGCTTTCAATTAAAATTCGTTTAAAAAGCTCTAAATTTTGCATCAAAGATGCTTTAATATCATCATAAGTGTTTAATTTTTCATCAGCTTTTTTTATGAAATTTTTTAAAATCATCGTGCTTTCTTTTATGTCTTTAAGACTGGAGTTGAAATTTTGCGCACTAAGGCTTATATTATCAGCCATTTTTCCTATTTTTAAACTTGTGTTTGAAAGATTAAGGCTTAAATTTTTAGAATTAGCATTTAAATTTGCACTTAATTCTGCTAGATTTTGCAAAAAGATTTCTAGATTTTTAAGATTTTTTTCGCTTAAAAGTTCTTTTGATTTATCATCGGCCGTTTTAACCAAAGAAAAAATATGTTCACTTTGTCTGTCTATGGTTGCTAAAAAACTTTCTTTAAAAGGAATGACTGGAAGTTTTCCCTGTATAGATACTAAATCTTTGCTATTTTTGCTTCCGCCTTGAAGTTGGACAAATTTAAGTCCTGTGATACCTTGAAGTTGCAAAGTAGCAAAGGTGTCTTCTTTTATAGGGGTATTGTTTTTGACCTTAATGCGTATGTTAACGCCGAGTTCATCTTGATTGTAAATGCTGATTTCTTCTACGCTACCTACTTCCACGCCCAAAAGCCTTACGGGTGCTTTTATGCCAAGTCCTGCAACGGATTCTTGTGTGTGAATTTCATAATACTTAAAACTTTCTTCTTTAGAGTATCCACCAAGCCAAAGTATGAAACCAAGACTTGCAAAAAACACTCCAAAAACAAAAAGTCCTACAAAAAAATAATTTGCTCTATTTTCCACTTTTACTCCATAAATCTTTTAAAAAGTCGTTCATTTTGCAGGCGTAATTCTTCATAAGTACCGCAAAATCCAACTTTTTTATTTTCTAAAATGATAAAACGATCGAGTAAATTTTTCATACTTTCTTTATCATGTGTAACCAAAATGATATTTAAATCAAAACTTTTTTTTAATTCTAAAACCAAATCGTCAAATTCACGACTACTATGAGGGTCAAGTCCTGAGGTAGGTTCATCTAAAAAAAGTAACTTACTATCAAGTGCTAAAGCTCTAGCAATTGCCACTCTTTTTTGCATACCACCACTAAGTTCGCTTGGAAATTGTTTTAAAACACTTTCGTTTAAGCCTACCATTTTTAACTTCATTAAAACCAGTTCTTGTATGCTATTTTCATCTAAATGAGTGTATTCTTTTAAAGGAATGGCTATATTTTCATAAACATTAAAAAAGCTAAAAAGTGCAGCAAACTGAAAAACCACACCCCATTTTTTACGCAAAGCAAGTGCATCTTCTTCGTTGATATTTTTAAGTTTATAGCCTAAAATTTCATATTCTCCACCATCAAAATGTTCAAGCATAAGCATTTGTTTTAAAAGGACGGATTTTCCACTTCCACTACCTCCTAAAATACCAAAAATTTCGTTTTTTTTGATTTCAAAACTTACGCCATCATGGACGATTTTTTCTCCAAATTTTGTAATGATATTTTGTGCTTTAATAACCATTTAAATTCCTGCAGAAGTTAAAATAACAGAGAATAAAGCATCAAAAGCTATCACCCAAAAAATAGCATTTACAACGCTTTTTGTGGTATAAATTCCTATGCTTTGTGTAGTGTTTTTTACCTCAAAACCACGAAAACAAGCAATAAGCCCTATTAAAAATCCAAAAATAGGTGCTTTTACAAGTCCTATAAAGATATGTTTTATATCTACAGCTTCTCTAAAGCGTCTTAAAAATTCGGCAAAAGAAATATCAAGATTTAATTTTGCAACTATCATTCCACCTATAATACTGATTGCATCGCTAATGGCAACGATTAAAGGCATAGCCACTACCAAAGCCATGACACGCGGAATAATAATAAATTCAAAAGAACGAAAACCCATAGTATTCATAGCTGCAATTTCATCAGTGATTTTCATCACTCCAATTTGTGCGGTATAAGAGCTTGCACTTCTTCCTGCGATCACTATGGCAGCAATTAAAGGTGCAAGTTCTCTAGTGGCCGAAATTCCCATCAAATCTACTATGAAAATATTGGCTCCAAATTGTGCGAGTTGATAAGCGGCCTGATAGGCTAAAACCACTCCTACTAAAAGAGCAGTTAAAATAACTATAGGCAAGGCTTTAAAAGCAGAATTTTCTATATGATATAAAAAAGCAATAAAGCGAAAATTTTTAGGATTTTTAAGGCATAAAAAAAGACTTGTGAAAAAAGCTCCTGTGAAATTGATGAATTTTCTTAAAATTTTTAAAAGTTCTAAACTTAATTTTCCAAGATCGATAAAGTATTCACTGAAATTTTTATGTGATTTTTTTGTTTTGCTTAGTCTTTGGTAGTTTTTTTCACAAAGTTCAAAAAGGGTTTGAAAGCGTAAATTTAAGCCTTCTTTGGTGATTTTAATATTTTTATCTTTAAGGTCATTTTCCAAAGCAAGGAAAAATCTCACTCCAGCGGTATCGATTGCTTTTAGATCTTTAAAATCAAAAATCACTTCCTTGCTTTGAATCAAAGCTAAAAAATCTTTTATTTTTAACTTATAAATACTTGTTTTATCCCAAATTCCAAAGATAAAAAGAGTGTTATTTTGAAATTTGAAATTTGTATTCATTTTATTTGCTAAGGATAAAATTTACAAGCTTTGAAACGCTAAAGCCAAAGTATTCAAAAACATCCTTGTCTTTGCCACTTTCTCCAAAACTTTCTATGCCATACACTTTATGGCAAAATTTATAAAGTTCATTAGAATGTGCTGCTTCAACACCTATAACTTCACCTTTTAACAATCTTTCTTGATAAGCTTTATCTTGTTTTTCAAAAAGTTCAAAACAAGGCATGGAAACAACATTGCAAGCAAAACCTTGTTTTTCAAGTTCGTTTGCACTTTCTAGACAAAGCCAAACTTCGCTTCCGCTCGCTAAAAGTGTAAATTTAGCATCTTTGCTTTCTTTAAGTAAATATGCTCCGTTTTTTACATCTCCAAAAACGGGTTCATTTAGAGCTTTGAGTTTTTGGCGTGAAAGCACAAAAGCACTTGGAATACCTGCATTTAGGGCTATTTGCCAAGCTTTGACATTTTCCACTCCATCAGCAGGTCTAAAGGTTAAAAAATTTGGCATAGCCCTAAAAGTGCTAAGTTGTTCTATAGGTTGGTGTGTTGGTCCATCTTCGCCCACACCTATGCTATCGTGTGTGAAAATGAAAAAATGTTTGATTTTCATTAGAGCCGCTATTCTTGCAGCAGGTTTTAAGTACTCGCTAAAGATGAAAAAAGTTGCCGAAAATGGTAAGAAAATTCCATATCTTGCAAAAGCATTGTTAATCGCTGCCATAGCGTGTTCTCTGATACCAAAATGGATATTTTTACCTTCTACAAAGTCTCCCATGCCGTGAAGTTCTGTTTTATTTGAAGGGCCTAAATCCGCACTTCCACCTAAAAATCCTTCTAAATTTTTAGCTAAAATATTTAAAATTTCACCATTGCTATCTCTTGTAGCAAGATCTTTTCCTTTAAAATCAGGATAAGCTATCTTGCTAAAATCAGGATTTAATAACCTTTCTAAAAGTTCTTTTTTACCACTTTTTTCAAGCTTATCTTTCCATTTTGCTTCTTCTAAATCCCCAAGTTCTACAGCACTTTCAAAGCGGATTTTGCTTGCTTGTGGGATATGAAAACTGATATTTGGATCAAAACCTGCTTGTGCTTTGGCTTTTTTAATCACTTCTTCGCCCAAAGGTGCACCATGGCTTTTATGACTGCCTTCAAGCTCTCCTGCACCCTTTGCTATAGTTGTTTTTGCGATGATAAGACAAGGTTTTGTGGATTTTTTAGCTTGTTCTAAGGCTTTATTGATTTCTTCGTAATTGTGTCCATTTATACTTAAAACTTCAAATCCTTGTGCTTCAAAACGCATTTTTACATTTTCGTTAAAGGCTAAACCTACATCGCCTTCTATGGAGATATTGTTGCTATCGTAAATAAGTATGAAATTATCAAGCTTGTGAAGTCCTGCTAAAGAACAAGCTTCATAAGAAATGCCTTCTTGCAAATCTCCATCTCCGCAAAGACAATAAATTTTATGATCGATTAAATCACTACCTAGTAAATTTTGTGCTTTTTTTGCCGCCATAGCAAAGCCTACAGCATTGGCAACGCCTTGTCCTAAAGGGCCTGTAGCAATCTCTACTCCAAGAGTTGAAATTTCAGGGTGTCCTGGGGTTTTAGAATGAAGTTGGCGGAAATTTTTAAGATCTTCTAGGCTTAAATCATAGCCACTTAAATGTAAAAAACTATAAAGTAAAGCACTTGCATGTCCACCTGAAAATACAAGTCTATCACGGTTTAGCCAAGTTGGATTTTTGGGATTGTGTTTTAAATGATAACTTAAAACACTTAAAATATCTGCTAAGCCCAAAGGTGCACCTGGGTGTCCTGAGTTTGCTTTTTGCACCATATCGGCACTTAAAAATCTTAGAGTATTTGCCTGTTCTTGTAAAATTTGAATGTCCATTTTTTGCCTTTATAAGTATTGAATTATTAAATTTTGTATCATTTGTGCGAGTTTTTCATTAAGTTTTTCTAAATCTTGTTCGCATTCACTAAGAAGATTTTCTTTTGTTTTTATGGCTTGTTCAAGTCCAAGCAAATTGACAAAAGAATTTTTATGAATATCGTTATTAGTAGGCTTTCCGCTTTGTTCTTGACTTGTAGTTACATCGATAATATCATCATTGATTTGAAAAATCAGTCCTAGTTTTAAACCAAGTTTGTAAATTTGATTGCTTTCTTCGTTGTTAAGTTCGCAAATTTCACAACCCATTTTTAAAGCTGCAGCGATCAATTTTGCGGTTTTATGTGTGTGTAAAAACTCAAGTTCATTTAAACTCAGTCTTTTGTCTTCAAAAAAACAATCAATAGCTTGTCCTATAACCATTCCATTAAGTCCTGCATTAAAGGCAAGGGTTTTGATGAGTTTGATTTTGATTTCATCTTTTAAATGAGCATGACTTAGAACTAAAAAAGCTTCAGTATTTAAAGCATCGCCAACTAAGATGGCTGTAGTTTCATCGTAGCTTTTGTGTAAGGTTGGAATTCCTCGTCTAAAATCCGCATTATCCATAGCGGGTAAATCATCGTGTATGAGTGAATAAGTATGGATAAATTCCAAAGCTAAAGCCACATCTAAAGCTTGATTTAAAAGTTCAGGTTTATTGCTTTGTACTACGCTTAAAAGCAATTGTGCGCGAAAATGCTTTCCTCCCGCTTTTAGCATAAGGGCTAAAGCTTCATTAAAAAAAGGATGAAAGCTTTCAACTTTAGGTAGATTTTTTTCTAAGTGATGGATAAAAAGTTCTTTTAAATTCACTTAGTAAGCCTTATGAAAAATTGAAATTTACCATCGCCACCTGAGTTGGCATTTCCGCCTAGTTCATTGTTGAAATTTGATAAAGGTAATTTAGTACTTTTGCGTTCAATTAAGATGCTAAAGTCATTACCAGCACTTAAAATATTTTGTAATTCTTTAAAATTATTTAAAATAATATTATTAACGCGTAAAATTTTATCTCCTACCATAAATCCTGCATTTGATGCTTTTGATTTTGGATCTATTTTGGTTACAACAAGACTAGTATTAACCGTTAAACCAAGATTGCTTGTGAAATTTGTAATTTTTGGTTTTGGTTTAGAATCAGGAAGGTTAAATTTGCTTAAATCTTTTGCAAAAACTTCAGTAGAAATATTTAAATCCATATTATCACGCAATACTTGAAAATAAAGAGTGCTTCCGCGATCTGCAAAAAGAATTTTTTCATTGAGTTTTCTTAAATCATTGGCGGGTAAGCCATCAACACTTATAACTTGATCGTTGATTAAAAATTGTGGATTTTTTCTTACATTGTTAACATAAATTTTATTTTCTCGAACAACAAAATCAACGCCAATATCCCCCCAATAAACATCGTTATATTTCATAAAATGTTTTAAATAGCGATTGCCTATAAAAGAGCTATTATTTAAAGCAATCCCCATCATTTCACAGCATGGAGTCCCTAAAAGTCCTATTTTAGAATTAAAATCAAGTTGATCTTTTTCATCAATATTTTGAGCTAAATACTTAATATGCCCTATATAAGGTTTATTAGGATCCCAAATTCCAACCCAATCATTACGAGTAAGTTTTTCTTCATCACCCATAGGAGTAGGGATTAGGCTAAAGTCAGTTCTTACAAGATATAAATTTAAAAATGGATCGTATTTTACATATTTGTTAAGCTTAGTATTAGGCTGTTTTAACACAGCAAGTAAATTTTCACTGAGTGCAAAAGCTGGCATTCCTTCATAGTTGAGCATGCTTGCCTTATTTCTTTCATAACCTGCTAAAAAATCTTCAAATTTAGGTCTTTCTATACCAAAAGACAAAGTAAAAAGCATGCAAATAATTAAAATTTTTTTCATAATTTCATACCTCCAAAACCGCCTAAAACATCATTCGCCATACTTGAGCGATTTTGCGCAACCATGGCTAAAACATCATTAATCGCAGAAATAAGTAAAATTTGCAAGGACTCTTTATCTTCAAGTAAAGAATCATCAATGCTAACATCGATAATCTCGCCTTTTCCATTAGCGCTTACTTTAACAAGTCCTGCTCCACTTTTGGCGCTAAATTCACGATTTGCAAGTTCTAGTTCTATATTTTTTGCTTTTTCTTGAACTTGATTTAAAAGTTCACCCATTTTAGAAAAATCCATATTTTCAAACATTGATTATCCTTGATTTTTTAAAATTTCATTAACAACTACTTTATCACTAAAAGGATATTTTATCCCTTTAATTTCTTGAGTAGTTTCATCACCTTTGCCTAAAATAACGACTAAATCGTCATTTTCTTTTAGTTCTAAAGCTTTTTTTATGGCTTCTTTTCTATCTTCTATCGTTAAAACTTTTTCTTTTTTAGCAAAGCCTGATAAAATTTCTTCCATGATGGTTTTTGGTTCTTCGCTGCGTGGATTATCACTTGTAATGATAGCAATTTTTGCAAAATGTTCGACGATTTTTCCCATTAAAGGGCGTTTGGTTTTATCTCTATCTCCACCTGCTCCAAAAACAACGATGAGTTTTTTATTTTTAAGAGTGTCAAGCACTTTTTCAATGCCATCAGGCGTATGAGCAAAATCCACAATCACACCTTTTGCTACTTGTTCTACCCTGCCACAAACTCCGCCAAATCCACTGATAGCTTTTTCCAAATCTTTTAAATCAGGCTTTACAAGTTCATTCACACAAGCACTAGCAACTAGAAGATTGTAAAGATTAAAAAGTCCTAGTAAGGGCGAGTCTATGTGAAAAGTTTGATTTTTATTTGTTACAATAGCACTAATGCCTTCTTCTAAAGAATAGGCTTTGATTTGATATAAAGCAGGATTTTCTATGCCGTAAGTAAAAGCGTTACGCACATTAAATTTAATAGCCAAAGCATCTTTGTTGATAAATTTTAAACTCTCATCTGTAAAAAAAAGTTCTTTTGCTTCTTTGTAATTTTCAAAAGTACCGTGAAAATCTAAATGATCTTGAGTGATATTGGTAAAAATTTTAGCAGCAAAATTTAAGCCTTCGATACGGTTTTGAACGAGTGCGTGTGAGCTTACTTCCATGATGAAAAAATCACATTTTTTTTGAGTGGCTATTTGTAGGTACTCTAAGGTTTTAAGAATAGGGGAGGTGGTTAAGGATTTTTCATCAATTTGTTCATCGTTGATAAAAGCTCCTCTTGTCCCGCAAAGCCCGCATTTATAACCTAAATCCAATAAGATAGAATAAATCGCTGCTGCGGTTGTGGTTTTACCATTGGTTCCTGTGATTCCTATGATTTGAATCTTTTCATCGATTTTTAAAAGTTTTTTACATTCATTTACATCAATGATTTTTGCACCTTTTTCTAAGGCTTGAGCGTGAAATTTAGCATTTTGTGTGGTTTGTAAAAAAAAGCATTCTTTTTCACACTCTAAGGTATTATCTGTAATGAATGAATTTTCAAGTTTTAATTTCACTTTTAAATCCTATGAGTTTTTCTTGGAGTTTGATAAATCTATCATTTGCCCAAAAATGAGGCATAACATTTTCTATATAATTTAAAGTCATATCTTTATAGCCATTATCAAGTAATTTTTCCAAAAAATCTAAAAAATCATCACGATTATCAATAACTAACTTAGTGCTGTTAATGATATTTTCAAAACTTTTTTGAAAACCAAGTTCTTCTTCGCTTTTTAAAAAATCTTGATAATTTAACGCATGCCCATCTTCAAATTCGTTTTCCTGTTTGTTTTCTTGTTTTTTAAATTCAATCGTACTTAAAATTTCTTCTAAGTCTTTATCAATGCTAGAGATTTTGTAATGTTCTATATAAAAATCAAAAAGTAAAGAAGCTTCTTTAGGAGATTTTAAAGCAAGATCACAAAGGCAGATAAAATTTAGCAAGCGTTTATTTTTGCGTTTTTCATAAGCCATAGAAAAATACATTTTTGCAGTTTTAAAATCTTTCTTGTAAAAATGTTCAATTCCAAGTTTTTTATAATTTTGCAAATTCGTCTGCTCCGCCGTTTAAATTGATTATAGTGATTTCTGGATGAATATCAATCTTAAGTTGCCTTTCAAGACCGTATTTTAGTGTCGTTCCACTTGATGCACAACCTTTGCAAGCTCCTATTAAATGGACATAAACAACCCCATTTTTAATCCCTAAAAATTCAAGCCCTCCGCCATCACGTTCAAGCATAGGCAAGCTCTTTTCTAAACTTGCTTTAACAGGATTTATAAGCTCTTCATCACTAAAAGGCATCATAATTTATCCTTAAAAATTTTTATATACTTTAGCGTGATTGTGTTTAAAAAAAGGTAAATTAAGGCTTGAAATTTAAATAAATTAAAAAGGTTCGTCATTATCTTGCGCGCTAAATCCTAAATCATAAGCTGTAAAGTTTTTGTTACTAAAAATTCCATTTAAGTTTCTAAATGATTGTTGCAGAATTTCTTCGTTTTTTTCATATTTTAAGAAGCTTAAATATTCTTTTAAAAAATTATTTAATTCTTCGGTATTTAAATTTTTAATTAAAAGATTTAAATTTTTATCAATAAGCGTAAAAAGTTGTTTTTTTAATGCGAGTGTAGAATTTTTAATTTTTACATTGTTTAAAAAAGCTAAATTAACCTTGCAAATACCTAACAAGAATTCGCTATAGTTTAAATTTTTTCGAATATTTTTACTTTCAAATTCTCTAATATCACTATCTTCATAACCTTTTTTTTCTAAAATTTTATCCAATAAAATTTTATGCTTAAAACAAATACTATCACTAATTTGCTTAAAATCGTTACATATATCTGGATGCTGTTTTAAAAAAGCTATAAGTTCTAATTCTGCAATGTGAATTTTTTCTTTAGGAAAATTGTATTTATTTTGAGAAATTAAAGGGGTTTGTATGGTTTTTTTTGAATTTTGTGATAAGACGATAAATTTTTCATCCACTTTTAATAAATTTGAAACTAGACTAGTGTAAGAATTTGCCACTAAAGGTTCAAGATTAAAGGTGAATTTTTGTATAGTTTCTAAAGCTTTTTGTTTGTCAAGAGCAGAAATTATGGAATGAGTGGATATTAAGCGTCTGATATAAAATTCACCAAGCTCTATTCCTTCATCGAGTATATTATGGAGTTTTGTGCTTTCATTTTTTGCTACGAGCTCAGCGGGATCTTTTCCGCCTTGTAAAATTGCCACTTTACCGTCTATTTTGTTTGTGCTTAATAAAAATGCAGATCGTGTCGCAGCTTTTAATCCTGCTTCATCATTGTCAAAACATAAAATCACTTTTGCATCATAACGGCGGATTAAAGGTAGATGATGTTCGGTTAATGCTGTTCCAAGAACTGCTACAGCATTGTTAAACCCTGCTTTGTGAAAAGCTATTGCATCCATGTAGCCTTCACATACTATTATTTCTTTTTTTTTGGCTATATTTTCTTTAGCGATGTTAAAAGCATAAAAAATTCTACTTTTATCAAAAAGTATATTTTGGGGTGAATTTACATATTTTGCCGGTGCATTGGGATTTAAAGTACGCCCTCCAAACCCTACTAATAAGTCTTTATGATCGTAGATTGGAAAGGTGATACGCCATATAAAACTTGCGTAAAATTCATTATTTTCATCTTTTTTTAAAGCTCCAACACTCATAGCATCTTCTAAAGGAATTTTTTGATTTTGCAATAATCTTATACTATCTTCACTTGCTCCTGCAAAACCTAATTCGAATTTGGCTATATCTTTGTCATTTAAAGCTCTTTGGTAAAGATAGGTTAAAACTTCTTTGTGGTGTTTGAGATTATCTTTAAAATACGCATTTAAGCTTGGTAGTATAGATTTTAGCTCTTTTTTATTTTCTTGTTTTTCTTTTGTATAGCTCAAAGTAAAATTACTAAGGCTTGCAACTTTTTCAACTGCATCGGCAAAACTTAATTTTTCATAATCCATTACAAATTTAAAAGCATCTCCACCAGCCTTGCAAGCAAAACAATGATAAAAACCTTTGGTAGGATTGATATGCATAGACGGGTTTTTATCTGCATGGAAAGGACAGATACATACAAAACTAGAGCCTTGTTTTTTTACTTCAATATAATTTTCTATAACATCAACAATATTAAGTCTTTGGGATAAATTTTCTATACTTTCTTTAGTTATCATTTTACAAACCTTGTTAAAATTATACAAAGATTTGGCTATAATTTGGCATAAAATTTTTAGAGCGAGACTATGGATTTTTTCTTTGTAGAATACAGAGACCCTTTAGTAGGGCTTATAATTTTAACCATTTTAGTATTTGTTGTAGCTGTTGCAAATTATATTTGGAAAATATTTGCTAACAAAGATGAAGAACAAAAGCTTGAAAAATTTATAAAAAAATTTGAAATGGATAACGCTCATAAAGAGTTGTTAAGAAATAGTAGCTTGAGTTTTGGAAATTTAAGTTTTTTGGCCGAAATTTTTACTAAAAGCGGAGAATTTGAAAAAGCAACTCAAATTTATTTGATTGCTCTTGAAAAATGTAAAGATAAACAAGAAAGAGAATTTATTTTCCTTTCTTTGGCAAAAGTTTATTTTAAAGCAGGATTTTTAGAGCGTGCAAAAGAAGTTTTATTACAAGTTTTAAAACTGCGTCCAAGAAATATACAAGCCTTAAAACTTTTAAAAATTGTTTATTTAAAACTTCGTTCTTATAAAGAAAATTTAGAACTTTTAGAATGTCTTTTTGAGCTTAATGAAGATGTACAAAAAGAGCATGATTTTATCAAAGCTTTAGAACTTTGTACTTTTAATATCACTGATGAAGAAAAAAAGAAAAAACTTTTAGAATTTAAAATAGAAGATAATCCTATGTTAGGGCGTTTAGTTTTTGAAAAATATCATATGTTTTTAGGGCAAAATTTTTTTGATATTTGTGATTTGCTTTATAGAGAAAATGAAGCGTTTAATTTAGAAAATCAAGATTTTTTAGAATTCTTTTATGCTTTGGGCAAAATTTCAAAGCATGATGATACACATCAGTTTGTTTTTAAAAATTCTAATTTTAAAATGTTAAAAATTTTAAAAGATAATTCTTTTAATGCGGGGTTAGAATTTTCATATCGTTGTTCTGAGTGTAAAAATGTTATGCCTTTATTTTTTTATCACTGTCCTATTTGTTATGAGTTTAATACTTGTACAATTATTTATGAAGTGAAAAACAATGAAACACATTGAAATTTATACAGACGGTTCATGTCTTAATAATCCAGGTTTTGGCGGATGGGCTTATATTTTGCGTTATAAGGAGTATCAAAAGGAAGGTTTTGGAGCTGAGGCTAATACCACTAACAATAGAATGGAGCTAATGGCAATTATTGAATCTTTGAAGGCTTTAAAAGAGCCTTGTGAAATTTCGCTTTTTACAGATTCTAACCTAATGGTTCAAAGTATTAATGAATGGCTAGAAGGATGGATAAAAAAGGATTTTAAAGGTAAAAAAAATATAGATTTATGGAAGGAATATATTAAAGTGGCAAAATCTCATAAGATTAAGGCTTTTTGGGTAAAAGCACATAATGGACATTTGGAAAATGAAAGATGTGATACATTGGCGCGTGAAGCTGCTTTGAAAATTGCAAGGGAAAATGATGAAAAACATTGAAAAACTAGAGCAGAGTTTAACTTATGAATTTAAAGATAAAAATCTTCTTATACATGCTTTAACCCATAAAAGTTTTAAAAAATCTTACAACAACGAACGCTTGGAATTTTTAGGTGATGCCGTGCTTGATTTAGTTGTGGGTGAATACCTTTTTCATAAATTCGCCAAAGATGCCGAAGGAGATTTATCTAAGCTTAGAGCGGCTTTAGTGAATGAAAAGTCTTTTGCAAAAATTGCAAATAGTTTAAATTTGGGCGATTTTATTTTTATGAGTGTTGCTGAGGAAAACAATGGAGGAAAAGAAAAGCCTTCTATACTTTCAGATGCGTTAGAAGCCATTATAGGTGCTATACATTTAGAAGCTGGGTTTGAGTTTGCAAAAACTATTGCTTTAAGACTTATAGAAAAAAATTTCCCTCAAATTGATGCAAAAATTCTTATAAAAGATTATAAAACAAAATTACAAGAGATTACACAGGGAAAAATCGGACAAACTCCGCAGTATGAAACAGTGCGTGCTTTTGGTCCTGATCATTTAAAGCAATTTGAAATCGCTTTAATGCTTGATGGTAAAGAACTTGCAAGAGCTATTGCGGGAAGCAAAAAAGAAGCACAGCAAATGGCAGCAAAAATTGCACTTGAGAAATTAGGAGCTTTATAGTGAATACCTTTGGTACGAGATTGAAATTTACAAGTTTTGGTGAGTCTCATGGTGTGGCTGTTGGATGTATTATTGATGGAGTGCCTGCTGGAGTTAAATTTGATGAAGAATTTTTACAAAATGAGCTTGATAAACGCAAAGGCGGAAGTAAATTTGCAACACCAAGAAAAGAAAGCGATAAAGCTCAGGTTTTAAGTGGAGTTTTTGAAGGATATACAACGGGTCATCCTATAGCTATAGTAGTTTTTAATGAAAATGCTCATTCTAAGGATTATGATAATTTAAAAGATCTATTTCGTCCTGCTCATGCGGATTTTACTTATTTTTATAAATATGGCATAAGAGATCATAGGGGTGGAGGTAGATCAAGCGCTAGAGAAAGTGTTGCTAGAGTGGCTGGTGGCGCAGTTGCAGCGATGCTTTTGCGTGAATTTGGTATTTGTGTTCAAAGTGGTGTTTTTGGAGTAGGAACTTTTGTATCAAATTTGAAAGAAGAAGAATTTGATTTTGAATTTGCTAAGAAAAGTGAAATTTTTTGCCTTGATCCAAAACTAGAAAGTGACTTTAAAAATGAAATTTTAAATGCTAGAAGTTCAAAAGATAGTGTAGGCGCTGCCGTTTTTACAAAAGTTAGTGGTATGCTTGCGGGACTTGGAGAAGTTCTTTATGATAAGTTAGACTCTAAATTAGCTCATGCTTTAATGGGAGTTAATGCTGTTAAAGCAGTTGAAATAGGTGAAGGTATTAATGCAAGCAAAATGCGCGGATCGTGTAATAATGATGCTTTAAAAGATGGCAAGTTTTTAAGCAATCATAGTGGAGGAATTTTAGGAGGAATTTCAAATGGAGAAAATCTTATTTTAAAAACTTATTTTAAACCTACTCCTTCTATTTTTGCCAAGCAAGAAAGTATAGATAAATTTGGCAATAATTTGGAATTTGAACTTAAAGGTAGGCATGATCCTTGTGTAGGTGTTAGAGGAAGTGTTGTAGCTAGTGCTATGGTGCGTTTAGTTTTGGCTGATTGTTTGCTTTTGAATGCGAGCGCGAATTTAAACAATTTAAAAAATGCTTATGGATTAAAATAAAAAAAGCCCATTTTAATGGGCTTGATTGCAATATTTTGAAAAGATTCAAATACTATATCGCTTGTTTTGCTAAATACTTTATACTTTAACTAATAAAAAATTGATTAATATCAGCCTTATTTTCAAAAGCTATACTTGTATAAGCTTGATTTTTAAATTTAAGTTCATAGTTTTTTCCTGCTTCGTGTTTAGTATAGGTAAGGGCTATTTTTAAGGCAAGTTTTAAGTCTTTTTCTGAAATTTTTTCATCTACCAAAGAGTAAGCTCCGATTAAATCCCCAAGTTCTATTACTTCATATTTAGGAGTTTTTAAACCTTTTAAAAGAGTATTTTCAAGTTCATTTCTACCTATGATCATTTTAGCTCCATTGGGCAATCTTAAATGACGACCATATTTTAAAAGTTGTGCGTCATTAACCTGCATATCTTTGTCAAATTCTATGAAATCTCGAATTTTTTTAGCAAAACTATCAAGAGTTAGCAAACAACCTCCACCTGGACTTTCAAAGTCTTCTAAGCCAAATTTAGCTGCAAGTTCAAGTTGTCTTTTGCGACTTCTTCCACTAATACCTTCGAGTTTTTCTCTATCTACCCAACCTTCTCTTTCAGGTTTGGTTAGAGGTAGGTTTTTTGCACACATAGGACGTAAGATTAAATCTTCTTCATCAAGAGCAAGTTTTTTAACCTTTGCCATCGCATCACTTCTTTGACTCATAGGGCGTTGTCCTAAAACTTCTCCTGTGATGATAAAACTTGCGTTTTCTTCTTTTAACATAGCAAGAGCAGTTTTAAACATAAAAGCATGACAATCTATACAAGGATTAAAATGTTTGCCATAGCCATATTGTGGGTTAAAAAGCACTTCTTGAAGATAGGAATTTCTTACATCTATCATTTCAAAATCCGCACCTACCATTTCCGCACGCTTTTTCATGATTTCGCTTTTATCACTTGTGCTTCCAAAACCTATGTTGATATTTAGAGCTTTAACTTCTATGCCTTGTGCAGTGATGAGTTTCATTGCAAGCATACTATCAAGCCCACCGCTAAAAAGAGCTAATGCTTTCATTGATTCCTTTCTGAGATTATAAAATTTTTTAAGATTTTGTCGATTATAAAAGGTATAATTTTAACTAAAAAATCTTTAAAATAAGGATTGGAAAGTGTTAAAAATAATTTTAGTTTTAAGCATTTTGAGTTCTTTTGCTTTTGCAAATTCTTGTGCTAACTACGAGCAAGAACTTAAAAAGTGTAATTCTTTAAAAAATTCACATGAGAGAAAAATGTGTCGTTTAGGTTTATTTGCAAAATGTAAAAAAGGATAAATAATGAAAATCGATACTTCTGCTAGTTTAACCCATTCTTTAACTAATAATGTTGATAAAAAAGAGCTTAGCGTATTAAAAAAAGAAGATCAAGATAAAATTCCCGTGCAAGATCTTTCGAGTTTAAATAGCGATGGTGTTAAGGTTGTTTTTGAAAATAAGCAAGGTGAACTTATAGCTTTAAATTTAAGCGATGAAAATTATAGTAGTTTGCAAAAAAATTTTGGTTCTTATATGAATTATGTTGCTAGAAATGATGGTAGCATAAGGCTTAATGGCGAAGCAAATCAATTTGTTTCAAATTGGTTTGAAAGTGTAAAAGATAATTTTGGTTCTTTAAATTCAAATTTAAATAATAAACAACAAAGTGTAAAATTAAATTTTAATACAAGCACCCTTCAACAAAGTATGCAAAATTTAGGCTTTAAAACAAGCGATGAAAAAATATCTGATGATGCAAATATAGAAGAAAAATTAAATTTTTTTATTGATAAAGATGTAAATAAAGATGGTAAAGTTGATGATAGCGATGTTAAAGAACCTAGCATGAGAGAAATTTTAAGTGACATTAAAGAGGCATCAGGTGGTGGAGCTAATGCTATGAAAACCATAGATCCGCAAAAAATCAATAAAAAAGATGATAAGGAAAATAATATCAAAGAAAAAGAAGACGAAGATTTGCTTCAAAAAGCCCAAGAAAAAGGTTTAAGTGCTTTAAGTGCTGATGAGCAGGCAAAGCTTGAGGCTAGTAATCCTGAAGAATTTGAAAAACTGAAGCAAAAATCTTTGCAAGAATTAAGTCAGAATTTAAGTAAAGATTTTCAAAATAAAATTGAAAATCAAGAAACACAAATTGTAGATAAGAGAGTGTAGTAAATTATAATTTTACCCTCTTAAGATTTTAAAATCATATATAATAGGTAGTGTAATTCTTAAATCTCCGTTATACTGTGGAAAATTTAAAGAAGCTTTTTTTATGCTTTCTAAAGCACTTTTATCTAACAAATCATATCCTGAGCTTTCTATGATTTTTAAATCTGCTAAAGTTTTATTTTCTTTCCATAAAAATTCTACTTTTACAGTTCCTTGCATACGCATTTTTTTTGCTTGCCTTGGATAAAATTGTGCTTGTTGTATAGCTTTTTGGATTTCTTTTAATACAGGGTGATTATCTTTTCCTTGTGTTAATTGGGTGATTTTAGGTTTGACATTTGTATCAGTTGTTTTTGTAAAAGTTTTAACTTCTTGAGTTGGTGCTATTGGGGTTTTATTTGGTATTGGATGTGGAGGTGTTTTTTTTATCTTTTTTTGCATTTTTTCAGGAGTTTTTTTAATAACTTTTGGCTGAGGTTTTGGTTTGATGGATTCTATAATGGGTTCTGTTGGTTTAGTCTCATTTGTTGGATTGGTTTGGGTAAATTGTTTTATTGCTAAAGAAAAAGAATCTTCGTTTTTAATTTCCATTTTAAAAAAGTCATTCGAGTGAAAAATGACAAAAAGCAAAGATATAAAGACTATAAAAGTTATATAAGAAGCTTGGTATTTATGATTTAAAAATAAAATTTTCATTTGTTTTTCTCAGTAAGAATTTGAAAATTTTCATGTTCTTTGGCTTTTAAAAAATCTATAATTTTTACAAAACTTTCAAATTTAGCATTTTTATCGCTTTTTAGTTCTACTATGGTTTTTTTATCAAGTGAAAAAATAGCATTTTGAACTTCATTTAAATCAGCTAATTTATCATTTAAATAAAAAGTATTTTTTTCGTCTATGGTTATAAGAAGTTTTTTTTCATTATTACTTATATTGGTAGCATTTTCACTTGAAGGAAGTGAGATTTGAATTTTTCCATGCGCAATAAAAGTTGAAATACTAAGTACTATAGCAAGCAAAACAAGCATAATGTCTATAAATGGAACTATATTTAAACCTTCATTTTTTGGTAGTTTAAGCATTTTTATTTGCCTTATAAGCATTGCTTAAGAGGGAAACTTTTCTAAGTAAGGCATTATAAGCCATTAAAGCAGGAATAGCAACCAAAAGTCCCAAGGCTGTAGCTTTAAGAGCTAAAGAAAGTCCTACGACTATAGATTTGACATCTATATTGCCCGCTAAGCCCATTTCGTAAAATGTAACCATGATGCCTATTACAGTGCCTAAAAGTCCTATATAAGGGGCATTGGAATAGATGATATATATAGTGGTTAAATTTTCACTAATCGCATCATCAAATTGCTCTTGATTCTCATAATTTTTAAAGTTAATTTTTCTAAAAAATAGCATTCTTTCTACAACACACCAAAAAGCTATAAATGCCATAATTCCTAGAATTAAAAAGATAATTAAATCGATGTAATCTTTTAGAAATTCCACATTTTTCTCCAAAAATATACTTATAAATTTTAAAAGATTATACTATATAAAAAATAAATTTATAATTAATATCAATTATCATAATTTTATAAGAAATTCTTGTTTATAGTTTTTATTTTTATTAGGTTATAATTTATAAAAATTTAATAGGGTTTAACATGACTATAGATTTAAATCACAATTTTACCTCTTTTGTTCTTCTTGATGAAGTTGATTTTAATTTTTCGGAGTTAAAAAGCATTTTAGAAGATAAATTTAATATAAAAATAACTGATGAAAATTTTACCAAAGAGGGCGTGATTTTTTCATATGAAAATATGTTGGTTACTCTAAATTTGATTAAAAATCCTATACCTAATCACGAAGCAGAATACTATGCAAATTTTAATTTTATATGGAAAGATGCCTTAGAGCAAACTAAAAAACATAAAGCTCACCTTCTTATAGCGGTGCTAAGTCAAGATCAAAGCAAATTAGAACAAGCTAAAATGTTTACGAAAATTGCAGCTTTATGTTTGGATAATAAACATGCTTTAGGTTTTTATACAGGTGCAGTTGTTCTAGAGCCCAGTTTTTATATAGAAAATGCAAAAATGTTAGATGATAATCGCTTACCGGTATATAATTGGATATATGTTAGTGTTTATCCTAGTGAAAATGGAGTTAATGCTTATACTTATGGGCTTAGAAATTTTGATAAATTAGAACTTGAAGTTTGTGATTTAAACATAGAAGAAAAAGAACTTTTCTTTTGTATTTATGATATTGTTTTACATATTTTAACTTATGATATTAATCTAAAAGATAAAGATATTTTAAAATTTGAAGATGGAAAAGAAATAAAATTTATAAAAAGTCAAGGTATAAGTGTTGAGAACGAAAGCTTGAAAATTATTTTTTAAGTTTCACATTCACTTCACAGTTTTGAGTTAAACTTTCGCCAACCAAGACAAAAAAGGAGAAACTATGAAAGCAAAATTAACTTTACTTGCTTTGTTGGGCGCTACGGTGCTTTTAGCTAAAGATATGGTTGTTCCTGCTAGCGAACTTCCAAATAATGCCAAAGAATTTATTTCTAAAAATTTTAAAACCGCTCAAATTGGTTTAGTGAAAAAAGATATAGATTCTTATGATGTAATTTTAAATGATGGAACTGAAATTGATTTTACGATCAATGGAGATTGGAAAGAAGTTGATGGAAAATATAAGGCTTTACCGCATACTATTTTACCTAGTGTTATGAAAAAAGTAAGCGCAACTCAACCAAATGCTCAAATTCTTGAAATAGATAAAGAAATTAATGGTTATAAATTTAAGTTTAATAATAACATGAAAGTTTATACGGATATGCAAGGAAATGTCCTAGGTCAAAAATTAGATTAATTTTTGAAAATTTAACTCCCTTAGAAAATTTGATGCAAAAATTTGGAAGCATAGTCTTCCAAATTTTTATTTTTTGATTGCAAAACCCAAAATATATTTAGTTTTAAAATAATACTTTATTGATACAGGTGATTGTTTTTTTATAAAATTAAATTTACAAAATGTTACATAAGATTTAAAATATTTTTTTTAAAAAATAATTATTTATAAATATTTTGCTAAAATAAAAGAGATGTAATCTTAAATTTAAGGAAGAATAATGAATACTCCTAAATGGACTAGTCACGATACAAGGTGGGTTTTATCTCTTTTTGGAACAGCTATTGGAGCCGGTGTACTTTTGTTACCTATTAGTGCTGGGCTTGGTGGATTGATACCTTTGTTAGTTATACTTGTTTTAGCTTTTCCTATGACTTACTTAGCTCATAGAAATTTATGTCGCTTTGTGCTTTCAAGTTCTAATCCAAAAGATGATATTACTTTTGTTGCAGAAGGTTATTTTGGCAAGGGTGGTGGATTTTTAATTACGCTTTTGTATTTTTTTGCTATTTTGCCCATTTTATTGGTTTATAGTGCTAATCTTACAACAACTTTACTTGAATTTTTAGTCAATCAGTTTAATTTCAATGCAGATCTTACTCATGCTGCTCGTTGGTGGGTGAGTTTTTTGATTGTTGGAGTTTTGGTTTTGATTTCTATTCTTGGTGAAAATGTTGTGACAAAAGCAATGAGTTTTCTTGTTTTTCCTTTTATTATATTTTTATTTATTTTTTCATTGCTTTTAATTCCACAATGGAATTCATCATTATTTACAAATGTTGATTTTTCCGTAATTTCAACAAGTAATTTTTGGGTTACTTTATGGCTTGTTATTCCTGTGATGGTATTTAGTTTTAATCACTCTCCTATTATTTCTTCACTTGCTTGTTATTGTAAAAAAGAATATGGTGATTATGCTGAACCTCGCGCTAGAAAAATTATTTCTTTGGCAATTATTCTTATGGTTTTTGTTGTAATGTTTTTTGTTTTTTCTTGCGCTTTAACTTTTACACCAGAAGATTTTGCATCAGCAAAAGATCAAAATATCAATATTCTTACCTTTATAGCAAATAAATTTCCTGAAGTTTCTTTGCTGACTTATGTTGGGCCTATTGTTGCACTTGTGGCCATTAGTAAAAGTTTCTTAGGACATTATCTTGGTTCTCAAGAAGGCTTAAACGGTATTTTATATAAAGCAAGTAATGGTAAAATTCAAGGTAAATTCGCTCAAACTTTAACAGCGATCATTACCTTTGTTATCGCTTGGCTTGTTGCGTATAAAAATCCAAGTGTTATAGGAATTATTGAGGCTATTGGTGGTCCTGTTTTGGCTATTTTGCTTTTCTTGATGCCGCTTTATTGTATTTATCGTTTTGATATTTTGGCAAGATTTCGTAATAAATTTTTAGATCTTTTTATTTTGGTAATGGGAATAGTTGCAATTTCTGCTGCAATTCACAATCTTTTATAAATTAAGGATAAAAAATGAGTAATTTAAGCATTTTTAAAATAGGTGTCGGTCCTTCTTCTTCTCATACTTTAGGGCCTATGCTTGCTGGAAATTTATTTTGTAAAAAAGTTGCTAAAAAGCTTGATGAAATTGATAGAGTTGAGGTTACTCTTTATGGTTCTTTGTCATTAACAGGTAAAGGACACTTGAGTGATAAGGCTGTAATTTGGGGGTTAAATGGCCTAGAAGCTAAAAATTTAAGCGCAGCAATACAAGATGAAGTAAATAAAAATGCTATTGAAAATGCTCAAATTGATTTTTGTGGTGAGAAAAAACTTTGTTTTAATTATGAAAAAGATTTGATATTTTCCAAAGATTTTTTACCTTTACATGAGAATGGTATGAAGATTAAAGCTTATGATTGTAAAGGTGGGTTAGTTGATGAAGAAACTTATTATTCTGTAGGTGGAGGCTTTGTTTTAACAGCTGCACAATTAGAAAAAAAAGGTAAAAATTCCAACCAAAATAAAAAGAAAAAACTAGATATAGAGCTTAACAATGCAAAAGAAGCTTTAGAGCTTTGCGATAAAAGAGATTGGGATTTAGCAGAGCTTTCTTATCGTTACGAATTGCAATTTCACACTAAAGAGGAAATTCGTGCTTATTGTCTTGAAATTTGGGAAGTAATGCAAGAAGTGTATTATAATGGCACTCATCCAAATGAAGATTATTTGCCTGGAAAACTTCATTTAAAGCGTAGAGCTAAAGGACTTAAAGAAAGAGTGGCGATGACAGCTGATCCTATGGGCATTATCGATTTTATTTCTTTATATGCTATTGCGATTGCTGAAGAAAATGCTAGCGGAGCAAAAGTTGTAACCGCACCAACAAATGGAGCATGTGCTGTTATCCCTGCTGTTATGCTTTATCTTAAAAACCATACTATAGGTTTTAGTGATGAAAAGGCTATAGAGTTTTTATTAACAGCAATGCTTATAGGTTCTTTTTATAAGAAAAATGCAAGCATTAGCGGAGCAGAAGCAGGCTGTCAAGCAGAAATTGGTAGTGCTAGTTCGATGGCAGCTGCGGCTATGGCAACAGTTTTAGGGGCTAATGCTTTTAAAGCATGCAACGCTGCTGAAATGGCAATGGAACATCATCTAGGTTTAACTTGCGATCCAGTTGCAGGGCTTGTGCAAATTCCTTGCATAGAAAGAAATGCCTTTGGAGCTATTAAGGCTATAAGTGCTGCTAGAATGGCAATGACACGTAAATCTACTCCTATGGTAAGCCTTGATGAGGTTATAGAAACCATGTATGAAACAGGAAAAGATATGAATTATAAATACAAAGAAACTTCTTTAGGTGGTCTTGCTACAAATTTAAAAACAGTATGCTAAAGTGTTTTTACACTTTAGTGTATTTTTTCATTCTTTGACTTAAAAATTCTTTCATTTCTTCTTTGGAAAAACTTTTAAGAATACGAATTTGCTTAAAAAGCAAGCCAAGATTAATTACTCCCATCACTAAAAGCAATAAGCAAATCATTAAAAAAACAAGATCTATGGCTCCAAATTCATTAATCATAGCCAAACTTGCAAAAAATACACTCGCTAATAATAAAAAAAATAAAAGCAATATTTGTTTTAATTTTGCTTCATTAAAATTATCGCAATTTTGAGTGAAATTTCTAAAAAGTATGATCTTTTTACCCAAATTTGAAACTAAAATTTCATCATTTTCTTTAAATAAGCCTTCTTTTAAACTTTGATAAAAAAAGATTTCATTGTTTAAATTTAAAGCATCTTTATAGCTTGATAAGGTGTAGTCTTTGTAAAAAAAGGATTTTAATTCATTTTTCTTTTCTATTTTAAATAATCTTAAATCATTTCTTGCATAAAAAAATCCACTAAAGTTCATAAATGCCATAAGTATCACTCCCTAAAAAATTCCTATAAAGTGGCTTGAAATTTAAAGGTATTGTAACATTTTTTTCATCATTTAAACTTGAACTTTGAAAAATCAAAAACATATCTATTTCATCTTTAAAGGTTTTGAGAAAATTTTCTCCACCCTCATACATTAAAAATTTAGTTTCACTTGGAATTTGGGTATAAATTTGGCGATTTGGAACTTTAAATAAAGGGATATTTTTATCAAAATTATCTATATTTTGACGGCTTAAGATACAAAGATTAGGCGCTTTTGCTTTGCAAAGCCTAGCATCTAGTATAGGGTGATCTTTTCTTATGGTTTCTCCACCGACTACAAGTAAATCAATCACCGCTCTAATTTTATGTGCATAAGTACGACTTAGCTCATTGCTTACGATTTTACCAAAAGGTGAGCCGTTCATAGAAAGGGCTAATTTAAAAAGTTTAAATTGCCCTTTTTGCCATTTTAAAAAAGGTTTTAAAAGTTTTTTTCCTTCTTCTTTAAGTATGTCAAATTCAACCTCTACACCTTGTTTTTTTAAAAACTTAGCTCCACCGCTTGCGATTTTATTTTCATCTTTAACGCTGATGAAAATTTTTTTAAAACCTAGCTCGCTAAAGAGTTTTGCGCAAGGAGGCGTTTTTCCTTGATGAGAGCAAGGTTCAAGCGTTACAAAAGCTATGCTATCTTTAAATACACCTTGATGGTTTTTGCAAATAAACTCATGTAAAGCGTTTGCTTCTTTAGGCAATGAAATTTCAGGTCTTAAACTTTTAAAAGCATGAGCTATGGCATTAAGTTCTGCATGAGCCAATCCAGCTTTTTCATGAGCTTTTATGGCTAAAATTTTTTCATTTTTATCTAAGATTACACAGCCTACAGCCGGATTCGGATAGGTTAAAAACTGATATTTCCAAGCCTCATTTAAAGCTAAATTCATATAAAATTCTTTCATTTGGCTACCTTGTATTTTAAAATTTGACATATTTTTAAAATTTTATATTTTTGTTTTAAGATAATAAATTCTAAATTTTCCATTTGTATTTCTTATTTTAGTTATATTAACCATAGTTTTTCTAAGTTTTTTAGGATATAACAAAAATAGTAAGACCGAAATTATTTTTCATCTGTAGCATCCTTTATAATTTTAGGAATGACATAAGCTTGATAAACTAGAAAGTTTTGGTGGCCGGGAGAAAGGGATTCGAACCCCTGGAGGTGTGACCCTCAACGGTTTTCAAGACCGCCGCTTTCGACCACTCAGCCATCTCCCGATAAAGTAAAGTTTTGCCTTTTTGGAGGCGACATCCGGATTCGAACCGGAGATCAAGGCTTTGCAGGCCCATGCCTTACCGCTTGGCTATGTCGCCCTGATAATGTTGAAAAAGTGGTGCCCGAGGCCGGACTTGAACCGGCACGGAAGAAAAATTCCGAGGGATTTTAAGTCCCTTGTGTCTACCAATTCCACCACCCGGGCGGGTGATTATGGAGCGGGAAACGAGATTCGAACTCGCGACCCCAACCTTGGCAAGGTTGTGCTCTACCCCTGAGCTATTCCCGCATAAATTTCTGAAAGAATTGAAGATAAAAGTATAGCAAAATAAACTTAAAAGGAGTTTATTTTGCCTTAAGTTATTTGCAAATAAATAAAGCTTTCGCGCTTAAAATTTGTTCTTTTTCGCTGATAATTGGAGATGAAAGTTCTATATTGTCAGATTTTGCATTTAACATTCTAGGTGCGATATTGGCATTTGTATTTACTTGTAAATTTTTCAATACACAAGTTTTATTAAGATCTAAAGAGTAAGTTTTTTCATATTCGTATGATGTTTTTAAAAGCTCTTTGTAGAGATTTTCTTTGTTGTTGTTTAGTGTATCTTTTGAAAATTTTGTTTGTATGGCTGGTGTTGAAACGCTGATGAAATTATTTTTAGCTATGATAGAATTGATGTCATTTAAAAGCTTGTTAAAATCTGCAAGTTGGTTTTCTTTAAATTCACATTCTAAATTCGCATCAAATCTTTGACCTTTTGGAGTTTGTATACCATCTTTATAGGAAAAATTAGGTTCTAAAGAAAAACTTCCTCCGCTACAAAAATTTTCTTTTTTTGAGCGTTCTAAAATTTGATTGAAAGTATTTGTGATTTCGGCTTTTTCACTATTGTCTAATGTGATTTTTGAACTTAAATTTTCATTTGCCCAAAAATTAATATTTGCATATAAAATATCGGGTTTTAGTGTATTGCTTACTTCTATATTTCTTGAAAAATATAAATCATGATTAGAGTCTTTTTTGCCTAAAAATTCTACATTAAAAACTACTCCTGCAACAAAAAGTAATAAACATAAAAAACCTATACCTAAACCTTTAAAAAAAGCTAACATGGATATCCTTAATAATTTAATTTGAGCTAATTTTAGCAAAAAATTTTAAAATTTTTTGTTATACTCTCATTTATGCAAAAAAAAGAGCTTGAAAAACTACAAGAAAATTTACTTCTTTGGTATGAAAAAAATGGACGCAAAACTTTGCCTTGGCGTAATTTACAAAGTCAAAATTGTGATGAAAGTTTAAAGCATATTGATAGAGCTTATGGGGTTTATATCAGCGAAATTATGCTTCAGCAAACTCAAGTTAAATCAGTTTTAGAAAGGTTTTATTTCCCCTTTTTGAAAAAATTTCCTACTTTGCAAAGTTTGGCTAATGCTAATGAAGATGAACTTTTAAAGGCTTGGCAAGGGCTTGGTTACTACACTCGTGCTAGAAATTTAAAAAAGGCAGCTTTAGAATGTGTGGATAAGTTTGGAGTTAAATTACCCAAAGAAGTTGAGGATCTAAAAAAATTAAGCGGTATAGGAGCTTATACAGCAGGTGCTATAGCTTGTTTTGGCTATGATCAAAAGGTTTCTTTTGTTGATGGCAATATACGCCGTGTGCTTTCTCGTCTTTTTACTTTGGAAAATCCTAGTATGAAAGAACTTGAAAAAAGAGCTAAAGAGCTTTTAAATGTAAATCATGCCTTTGATCACAACCAAGCTTTGCTTGATGTAGGGGCTTTGGTTTGCGTGAGTAAAAATGCAAAGTGTGGGATTTGTCCTTTGTATGATTTTTGTCAAGGCAAATTTCATACAGAACTTTATCCAAGAGCTAAAAAAATACTTTATGAGAGTGTAAATTTAAATCTTTTTTTGTTTGAATTTAATAAAAAATTTGCCATAGGGCAAAGTCAAGATAAGCTTTATAAGGGTATGTATAATTTTCCTTTTTTTAAAGAAGGAGAGTATAAACTTTCTAAAGATATGAGTTTTATAGGGGAGTTTAAGCACAGCTATACTAAGTATAAACTTAATATCAAGGTTTATCATCAAATTTTAAACAATGAAAATAAAAATTATGAATTTAAAACCTTAAAAGAGTTAGAAAGTACCGCACTTTCAGCACTTTCTTTAAAAGCGTTAAAATTAATTAAGCTCTGATTTTTTAGGCAAACATAAAGTAGCTATAAGCATGATGATTGTAAAAATAGCTATATAGATAAAAAAGCCATTTTCTATACCTGCATTTTTAAATTGTAAAGCAACCCAAGGAGCAGATCCTCCAAAAACAGCATTTGAAATAGCATAACCCAAACCTGTCCCTAAAGCTCTTACATGTTCAGGAAAAAGTTTTGCTTTAAAAATCCCAGCAACTGAAGTATAAAAACTTAAAATAACAAACAATAATACCACCAACATAAATGTCAAAGAAGGATTATTTTGTGCGTTATTGGCTATAAGTGAAAAAATAGGATAAATTCCTACCAATGCCAAAATACAAAATACAATTAAAGATCGTTTGTGACCTATTTTATCTCCTATATATCCAAAAAGAGGTTGAATGATCATTAGTATAAATAAAGCACCTAAGAAAAGATTATTAACAAGCATTTTATCCATACCCGTATTTTCCATAAAAGTTTTAGTATAAGTTGTAATAGTATAAAAAGCTAAAGAACCTCCAGAAGTAACCCCAAGCACCATTAAAAAAGGTTTCCAAGATTTGCATAATGCTTTTAAAGTACCACGATCTTCATGCTGGTGAAGTTTTGTAGCACTTTCATTCATCATTTTTCTTACAAAAAGCGAGCCTAGTGCTAAAATTCCGCCTATTACAAAAAGTATTCTCCAAGCATAATCTTTCATATCATCAATGCTAAAAAATAAAAACATTATACTAATGCTTGCAACGGCCAAAAGTTGACCACCTATTAGGGTTACATACTGAAAAGATGAGTAAAAACCGCGTTTTCCTTCTGTAGCAAGTTCTGAAAGATAAGTAGCTGCTATGCCATACTCCCCGCCTACACTAAGACCTTGAATGAGTCTTGCTATTAAAAGTAAGATAATAGCAAGATCTCCCACTGTATCTTTGCTTGGCAAGGCTGCTATCATAAAAGAGCCCAAAGCCATTAAAACCACTGATATAACCATAGATTTTTTACGACCTACTTTATCAGCTAAAGAGCCAAAAAGCCAAGAGCCTATAGGACGCATAAAAAACCCTGCTGCAAAAACCCCAAAGGCATTGATTTGCTGGATAACAGGATTATCTGAAGTTGAAAAAGTATGAGCAAAATAAGTTGCTGTAAAAGCGTAGATATAAAAGTCAAACCACTCTACTAAATTTCCGCTACTTGCAGCAATAATAGAGCGAATTTTTTTCGTGCGAGTAAGCTCTTGCATAAACCCTTCCTTAATTTTAGATTTTTATTTAAGTATAGTGTGATTTTTGTTTAATATATTTAAAAATAAAGAAGAGAAATAAAAAAGATAAAAATATCGATAAAAATGTTACATATTTTAATAAATTTCATAAATTTTGGTAAAATGTTTACTCTAGGAAATATAATGAAATTTAAAAAAATATATATAGAATTAAGCGATATTTGTGGTTTAAAATGTGATTTTTGTCCTTCTCAAAAAGGAATTCGCGGGGTAATGAGTGAAGAAAAATTTCAAAACTTAGCTTATGAAATTTCTAATAAAGCTGAGCTTTTTACCTTTCATCTTTTGGGCGATCCTTTGCTTTTACCTAATTTGGAAAATTATCTAAAAATCTCAAAAAGTGAAGCTATGAAACTTGAAATCACTACAAGTGGCTTTTATCTAAATTCTAAAAATCAAGCTTTATTGTTAGGGTATGAGAATATCCATCAAATCAATATTTCTTTAATGTCTTTTTTAAGTCAAAGCAAAATTTCTTTAGAACAGTATTTTAAGCCTATTTTAGAACTTTGCAAAAAGCATTTAGAGCAAAAAAGCCTTTCTTTTATCAATCTAAGACTTTGGAATTTAGATGCTAATTTTAAAGCACCTAAGTCAAATTTAAAAATTTATGAGTTTTTATCCAAAGAATTTGAAGTTAAGATCGATACAAACTTAAGTAAAAATCGCTTGCAAAGACATATTTTGCTTCATCAAAATAAACTTTTTAAATGGCCAAATTTAAAAGATGAACCCCTTTATAAAAAAGGAAAATGTCATGCTTTAAAAGAGCAAATTGGGATTTTAAGTGATGGAAGTTTGGTGCCTTGCTGTTTGGATACTAAAGCAGATATTAACTTAGGAAATGTTTTTGAAAATAACTTTGATAAGCTTTTTAAATCACCGCGTATAAAGATGATGAAAAAAGCTTTTGAAGAAGATAAACGCATAGAAAAACTTTGTCAAACTTGCGAATTTTTTAAAGCAAGATTGGGTGATTAAAAATTGTTATTTTCTAGCTTTGTTTTAAATTCTTGAATTCTATCTATTATCTTAGGACTAAGACGTAATAATATATGTGTATCTTTGTTAAAATAAATACTTCCTGTTTTAACTGCTTTGGTATTTTTCAATAAAGCATTTGTATCTAAAAGGTTGTTTTTAGCATTAATTCCAAGAATGAGTATGTCTGGATTTTGTTTCAGTATATATTCTGCTGATATAACAGGTCTTGAAATTTGACTTTGCGGGCTTAAATTTTTAATCCCTATGAGTCTTAAAATATCAGCTATTAAAGAATTATCATTAAAGGCCATTAAAGGGTTGCTAGAATAAAGATAAATCGCACTTTTATTTAGGGGTTTATCGCTTAATTTTTTTAAATTTTGGGTAAATTCTTGTTTTAAAAGCTCTGCTTCTTTTTCTTTTTTGGTGATTTGGCCTAAGGTTGTGATATTTTTTGTTATATCTTCTAAACGCTCGGCTTTTAAATTGATACTTTTGATACCAAAATTTTTAAGTCCTTCTTCTAAATTTAAAGAATAAGAGCTTAAAATCACCAAACTTGGTTTTAATGCTACTATTTTTTCAAGTGAAGGATTTGAAAAAGTGCCTACGCTTGTAAGTTTTGAGGTTTGATCTTTAGGATAGATATTTGAGTGTTGTAAAGTGGCAATGCCTACGATTTGATCTTCAGCTTTAAGCATAAAAAGGGTTTCTATGCTTGCAGGATCAAGCACTACAAGGCGTTCTTTTGCATTTAGTGTGATTAAAAATAAACTCATAATAATTAAAATTTTTTTCATTTTTTCTCCTTTAAAGCTAAAATATAAGGTTTAGAATTTTTATAAATAATCTCGCAGTTTAAATCATAAATTTCTTTTAAAATTTCTTGAGTAAAAAGCTCTTTGCTCGTTCCAAAATACTTTATTTCTCCTTCTTTTAAAAAAAGGATTTTATCGCAAAACATGGAAGCTAAATTTAAATCATGCAAGATAGCAACAACGGCTATATTTTTTTCTTTAACTAGTTTTTCGCAAAGAGTTAAAAGCTCTATAGCATAGTTTAAATCAAGGGCTGAAGTAGGTTCATCTAAAAAAAGAATTTTTGGCTTTTTAAGCAAAGCTCTTGCTAAAAGCATTCTTTGAAATTCACCCCCACTTAAAGAAAGTATGCTTCTTTCTAGAAAATTTTCAAGTCTTAAATCCTTAGCAAATTCTTTAATTTCTAAAATATCTTCTTTAGAATAAGAACTAAAAGCGTGTTTTAAATTCGCATATTTGCTCATTAAAAGCACATCGATGACTTTTAAAGGGGTGTTTAATTCTGATTTTTGAGGCACAAAGCCGCAAATTTTGGCAAATTCTTTAAGAGAAAAATCTTTGATATTTGTATTAAAAAGACTTATCTCTCCTTTATTTGGACTTAAATTTTTAAGTATAAGTTTTAAAAGAGTGCTTTTACCTGAGCCATTTGGCCCTAAAATTCCTATAAAAGCCTGATTTTTAAGTTCTAAATGAATGTTTTTTAGTAAATCTTTTTGGTGATAAGCAAAGCTTAAATCTTGTATTTTTAGCATTATAAAAATCTCCTAGCACTTAAAGCCAAGTATAAAAAAATAGGAGCTCCAAAAAATGCAGTTAAAATTCCAATCGGAATTTGTACAGGGGCTAAAAGAGTTCTTGCTAAAGTATCACAAATAAGTAAAAATAATCCTCCAAATGCTGTACATAAAGGGATAACTAAGGCATTATCATAATTTTTAAGCAAAAGTCTTATAGTATGAGGAATGATGAGTCCAACAAAGCCTATAAGTCCGCTAAAAGCAACCGCAAAAGATACAGCCAAAGATGAGACAATGAGTAAATTTATCTTTAATTTTTGAGCATTTACCCCTAGATTTCTAGCTTCATCATCTCCGCTTAAAAGTATGTTTAATTCGTTTTTATGAGCGTAAAAATAAAACAAACAAAAAATTAAAGGCAAGATTAAAATTCCCACACGAAACCAAGAAGCATTGCCTATATTTCCCATAAGCCAAGCGACTATTTTAAAAGAATCCTCGCCTATAAGATAAGTGAAAAAAGAAGTAAAAGCTCCTAAAAAAGATGAAGCTGCTATGCCGATAATGAGTAAAGTCGCTATAGAAGCTTTAGAAGAAATTTTAAAAACTCCTAGGGCAAAAAAGGCAGAGCAAACAAAACCTAAAATTCCATAATAATAATCATTCAATTTTAACAAATACGCCAAAACCGCTCCAAAGGTTGCCGCAGAAGCTATACCTATGATATAAGGATCAGCTATAGGATTTGAAAATACATTTTGAGTGATAGCCCCACTACTAGCTAGAAGCATACCGATTAAAATCGCCATTATAATCCGTGGTAAGCGTCCATCTATGATGATTTGTCTTAAAATTTCATCTTGGCTAAAGATATATGAAAAAAGTTCTTTTGGGTTTAAATTCTCATCTCCTAAGCAAAGTGCTGTAAAAGAAGCGATTATATAAGCTACCAAAAGCCCTATAATCACTAAAATTTTAGAATGCGTATTTAAATTCAACATAGTAGTTTCTGCCATTCCCAACTAGGTATTGATCATTTATACTGTCTTGGTATGTGTAGTATCTTTTATCGAAAAGATTGCGAATTCCTGCTAAAATTTGTAATTTTTTATAATTATATTTCATACCAATATCTGTTAAAAAATAATCCCTTATCCAAGAATTTTTAGACATTTTTCCTGTATTTTCATTTATAGTTCCACCATCTTTTGCTCTAGAAAAATAGGTTAAATCAATAAAATTTGAGAAATTTTTATTCCAAGCGTATTCTAGCCCAGCTGTGGCTTTGATTTTTGAAACATAAGGAATTCTCATGCCGTCATTAACGCCTTTAGAAATTTTAGCATCAAGATAAGTTAGACTTTCTCTAAAGATTAAATCATCATCTAAAAAATTTTGACTCAGACTTAATTCTACTCCTAGACGGCGAGTTTGATCTATATTATAATATTTCCACCAAGATCCACTAGTAGAATGAGGGTTTCCAAGATAAGAAATTTCATCTTTGCTTAGGGTGTAAAATAAAGTTAGATTAAAGCCGTAAAAATCCCACCAAAAATCATCAATACCTAGTTCAAAGGTATCAAAGATCTCAGCTTTTAGGTTCGACGAATAATAGGGTGGTATTCCATTACCAGTTTTGTTGCGATTGGCAAATTGAGCAGGTGTAGGAGAAACAAAACCTCTTTCGTATTTAAGATAAAGATTGCCTGTGTCAGAGTATTTAAAGTTAGGAGTGATTTCAAAAGCAAAATTATTGGTGTTTTTATCGGTATCAAAAAGGGTTGTTGAGTCTGTGATTATAGGATTTGATGATGGCGGTCTTCCGTTTATACTCATTTCATTTCTATAAGATCTATTGGTATTATAAGTGCTAAATTCATATCTAGCTCCACCGGATAAAGTGAAAAATTCATTAAAATTATGAGAATCAAGAGCGAAAATAGAATGGCTTTGTTTAGTCATATCCATTAAAGTTGTCATCCTGTGATAATTTATGACACCTGGAACGCTATAATACACCAAACTCTTTCTTTTTGCATCATGGTTTGTAAATTCATAACCAAAAATAAAATAAGAATTATTTGCATAATTTAGTTTGTTTTTTAAACTTATCCCTGTAAGTGTGTCTTCAAAACCACTTCCATTTTGATAAGCTGTAGTTCCCATCATAGAAATTTCATCTTTTAGATAATTGATCTTTTGATTTTGCCAAAAAGCTTCTAGGTTAAATTCCCATATATCATCAAAATAGTAATGATAATCCAAAGAAATTTCAGGGCGATTGATTTGTGTGATATTGTCACTATTGCCTTTTTGGGTTGGATCGCTTTGAGCTTGTGCTTTTGTTAGATAGCCACTGCTGGTATTTTTGCTTTTAAAATAATTATAACCCAAAGTTAAATCGCTATTATCATTGATATTAATATAGGTTTTTGTGTTGATAAAATAACCTTTTTCATTATAACCTTCTTGATATCCATCAAGGTTAAAACTTTGTATATCAAAGCTAAAAGCTAAATTTTCATTTATTTGTTTGGCGCCATTGATACCTAAATTTCCACCTAGTCCGCCATGATCATAAGCACTGCTTTTTAAATTTATAGCAAAAGCATCTGATTTTTGTTTTTTTGTAATGATATTAATCACACCCCCTCTAGTACCACTTCCATAAAGCACAGATCCACCCCCAGGTATGATTTCTATGCGTTCTACATTATCTAAATTGATACTATCTAGTGGGGTCACACCATGGGAATTATCAAGAACATTAATAGCACGCCCATCGATCATAACTTTTACAGCTATATTGGATTTATCTCCTTGTCCACGCATATCTATATTGCGTCCAAGTCCAAAATTTACAAAGCTAATACCCGAAATTCTTTCTAAGGCTTGTTCTAAGGAAACATAACCTTTATTTTGCAGATTTTTGCCTTCTATGCTGATTACATTGCGTAAATTTGAGTCTACATCTTGCTCAAAACCTGTTGCACTAACAACAACTTTTTGTAGATTGATAGCTTCATTTGACTCTTGTGCATTTAAATTAGTTATTAGTAATAATGCAAATAAAGATAATTTAAAAACTTTTTTATTTGGGTACAAATTTTACTCCTTAAATAAAATAAATAATGATAATTTATATCATAATAATTTAGAATGAAATTTATCCTTTATTAACTTAATTTGGTATAAATTTTTGTTAAAATAGATAATTTTTATATTTTAAGTTATTTTTAATTTGATAATTGATACCATTTTTTTTAATATTTTATTTTAAAATCAAGAAAGGATAAAAATGAATTTTGAAAGCATTATTTCTCATATGAATGATCATCATAAATCAAATTTAGTTGATCTTTGTAAAAAATTTGGTGGTATTGAGCAAGTGCAAGATGTTTTTCTAAAAAGTGTTGATTTTAATGGCTTGGATCTTGTTTACAATGATAAAGAAAATTTACGAGTGGAATTTCCTAAAAAAGCCGATGAAAACACGATTAAAGATACTATAATATCCCTTTGCATGAGTGCAAAGAGCGAGCAAAATTTTAGTGGCGTAGAAAAAGAATTAAATGAATTTATGCTAAGTTTTAATTCTGTAGCTTTGGCAACTTTAAATGCAAATGGAGAAGTTGTTTGCTCGTATGCACCTTTTGTAAGCACACAATGGGGAAATTATATTTATATAAGTGAAGTAAGTGAACATTTTAACAACATCAAAGTAAATCCAAACAATATAGAAATAATGTTTTTAGAGGATGAGAGTAAAGCTGCTTCTGTTATACTTCGCAAAAGATTGCGCTATAGAGTAAATGCAAGCTTTTTAGAGAGAGGTGAAAGATTTGATCAAATTTATGATGAGTTTGAAAAACAAACCGGAGGAGAAGGAGGCATTAAAACTATACGCAAGATGCTTGATTTTCATCTAGTAAAGCTTGAATTTAAAAAAGGACGCTTTGTAAAAGGTTTTGGTCAAGCTTATGATATAGAAAATGGAAATGTTTCACATGTAGGTGCTAGTGGAAATCCACATAAATTCCCACATAAGCATTAATTTATATAAAATCTTATAAATTTTGTTCTTGTAAAGCTTGGGCTTGATGATGAGTGATTAAAGGTTCTATGATTTCATCAAAAAGCCCATCTTGCATAATGGCATCTAAGCGATATAAAGTAAGATTTATTCTATGATCACTGATACGATTTTGTGGAAAATTGTAAGTGCGAATGCGTTCGCTTCTATCTCCGCTTCCTACTTGTGATTTTCTTGCTTCGCTTTCTTTTGCTAGTCTTTCACTCTCTTGCATTTCATAAAGCCTTGCTTTTAGGACTTTCATCGCACTTTCTTTATTTTTGTGTTGGCTTTTTCCATCTTGATTGACTACAACTATACCTGTAGGGATATGAGTGATGCGAACAGCTGAATCAGTAGTATTTACACTTTGTCCACCATGTCCTGAAGATCGCATCACATCAACTTTAAGATCGTTTGGATTGATTTCAATTTCTATATCATCAACTTCTGGCATTACTGCCACGGTGATAGCAGAAGTATGCACGCGTCCTTGGGATTCTGTTTGAGGAACTCTTTGAACACGGTGCGTTCCACCTTCATATTTAAGTCTTGAATAAGCTCCTGTTCCTTTAACAAGCATGATGATTTCTTTAAATCCACCTACACTTCCTTCGCTAGAGCTTACAATCTCAAGTTTATAGCCGCGATTTTCAGCATATCTTGCATAAGCTTTTACAAGATCTCCTACAAATAAAGATGCCTCATCGCCACCTGTGCCTGCACGAATTTCAAGAAAAATATTTCTTTCATCATTGGGATCTTTAGGAAGAAGTAAAATTTTAATCTCTTCTTCAAGTTTTGGTTTTAATTCTTCTAAAGTTTTTAGTTCTTCTTTTGCAAGTTCCCCAAGTTCTGGATCGTTTAGCAAAGCTTTATTTTCTTCTATATTGTCTAAAGTTTTTAAATACTCTTTAGCTTTTAAAACGATAGGTTCTAAATTTTTTTGTTCTTTAGAGAGTGTAGTCATTTTACTGATATCGTTGAGTATATCAGAACTGCTAAGAAGAGAATTTAACTCTTCAAAGCGTTTTAAAAAAGGATCTAGTTTGCTAGCTAACATTAAAAACTATATAGAAAATTATGCGATTTTATTTACTAAAAGGGCTAAGCGGCTTACACGGCGAGAAGCAGTTTGTTTTTTAATGAAACCGCGACTTACCATAGCATGAATGCTTTTATTAGCTACTTTTAAAGCTTCATTAGCAGCATTTTTATCTCCATTTGCTGCAGCTTCTCTTACGGCTTTAGTTATATTTTTAAGTCTTGTTCTATAGAATCTATTTCTTTCTGTTTTTTTAATAGTTTGTCTTGCTCTTTTTTCAGCAGATTTATGGTTTGCCATTTATATTTTCCTTTTTTGAAATTAAAGACTAAATTATATAAGAATAAAATTTAAAATTTCATTAATTTAAGCAAAATTTCAAAATAAATCTTTTAAATTTATATCCCAAAAAACTAAATTAAATTTGAGTAAAAATCCATAAATTACCGCACTTAAAAGTCCAGCAAACAATCCTGCTAGCATATCATCAAGCATTACACCTAGTCCGCCTTTGACTTTTTTATCTATCTTGCCAATAATAGAAGGTTTTGTAATGTCAAAGAGTCTAAATAAAACAAAAGCCAAAACAAAATTGACTATCGAGTTTTCAACACTTGCTGCAATAGCACAAGCAAGAAAAACCCCAGCAACTTCATCAATAACTATGTGTTTGTCATCGTGAATTCCTGTTTTTTTTTCATAATCATCTATAACACGAATACTTGCAACAAAAATTAAAATGCTTAGTAAAAACAAAGTATTAATCCCAAGATATTTAAGTATAAAAAAAGCAGGTATTAAAGCAGCGATAGTACCAAAAGTACCACTTGCCTTTTTTATAGAACCTGAATAAAAAAAAGTTAAAAATAATTTTTGCATTTTGTTACACCATATAAGACATTTGATGAATTTCTAAAAGTTTTTGATAAAATTCTTCATCATTTTTGTATTCTAAAATTCCATCAGTTGGAAAAAGCTCATTATAAATTTTTTGCATATTTTTTAATCTATTTGGAAAAAGAGAAGTTAAAATAACACTAGATACTTCCTTGCGTATGAAAATTGCTGGAGGAATGATGCCCGCTCTTAACAAATCTTTTAAAGACTGAGAATTATAGTGCAAATGGTGATGACAGCCATGAGGGCAAGATCTTGTGCTAACAATCATGCGACATTGATCGCAAAATACAAATTCAGGTAAAACAATCACTTCTATGCCATAATCCTTGGAAAAATCATCAAGTATGGTTTTTGGTTGATTATCATCATAAAACATTCCAAGTCCTGTATGATTTTGTCCTACTACTAGTTTGGTGCAACCTAGACTTTTTGCAATAATGCTTTCTAGGCCAGGATTTAAATGAGCGTGAAAAATATTAATATTTTTTAATGGAAAAATGAAAATTCTATCCGGTGGAAGATAGTTTTGAATAAATTTTTTCAAATAAGATTCTTTAAGTTCGAATTCAAACCCATTTGCATCAAAAGATTCTACAAGAAAAATTACAACTAAATCTGCTTTATCAATAGTCCAACGAAATATTCTTTCATGAGCACGATGCAAAGGATCAAAACTTGAAACTATAGCGGTAATTTTTTGTGCATTAAGATTGTTTTTGATTTGTTGAAAATTTTCTTTTATTTTTTTAATTTGAGAATTGTAAATTTCTATTTTTCCACTTATGCAAGTTGTTCCTATGTCTTTTAGAGAGCAAGTGTTGGGATTGAAAATATCAGAAAATTTTTTATTATTTTTAAATTGGCTTTTAAAATCTATATGTCCTACTACTTTTTCATCTAGTATGAGATCGATTCTATCGCCAGATTTTATATCATTTAGTGCTTCTTCAGCATTTTTTGGTGCAAAGCTTAAGGGATAGGGAAAACTTTCTCCTTTAAATTTTCCTGATTTAATGATTTCATTGACTTCTTTTTCATTCATTAAATGAGTGCAAGTGCCTAGCAAACCTTCTTTAATAAGTGATAAGATGCCAAATTCATTTTGATCTATGGTAATGTTTTTATTTTTTCTTGCTAATTTCATATTTCTTCCTTTTTTCCCATAAAGATTTACGTGAAATGCCTAATTTTTTTGAAAGATCAGTATCAGGAAATATATTTTGGTAGTTTATAATAACATATTTTACATACTCATCTATGGTTAAAATTTCGTTGCTATCGATATTTTTTTCATTATCATTTAAATTAATGCAGTTTATTTTTAAATCATCTGTATTTGAATTGGTATGCAAAATAACATTTTTGTTTTGTATAAAATCTAGGAGTTTTTCCTTTTCTGCTGCTTTTAATGCTTGAAAATTACTCAAAAATAAGAGATTGTTTTCTGTGGGAAGTCTCATAACTTTTTCAACTGAATTTGTAGATGTTAAATCAATAAAAGAAAGAGTAATGTCACATTCATTTGCATAATTAAAAACAAAAGCATCAGCACTGCTTTGCTTGTTGGATTTTAATATCAATGGAAGTTTTAATTTTTTATAATTATACTCTGGAATTTTGATTGTTTCTAATCTTGATTTGATATAGCTTTGATAAGCTTTATTAAGGATTGAAAGTTTTCTAAAATCCTGATAATGCTTTATTTTTCTAATCAGCTCTTCTATCATAAAGGGTTTTTGAATATAATCACTAGCACCTAATTTCAAAGGATTTGAAACTGTATCTGTACTTATATAAGAAATAAGCAAAATAATAATACTATGTTTAAACTGACCTACGGCTTTTAGAAAATTATTAGTATTTGTAGAAAGCAGTACAATATCATAGTATTTTTCACCATTGTATTCATCAAACGAGTTGATAATTTCACAGCTATATCCAGCATCACTTAGTTTAATGCTAATGCTTTGCGCTAGATAAATTTCATTTTCAATAATTAAAACTTTCATAATCTTGTCCAATCAAAATATTTTAAATTTACACTACTAAGCACTGCCATACCTTCTTTTCTTCCAATAAAACCCAATTTTTCTGTTGTTGTGGCTTTAACATTGATTCTAAATTCATCTAAATCTAAAGTATGAGCTATATTGCTTTGCATAGCTTGTTTAAAGTCTTTAAGTTTAGGGCTTTGTGCCATGACGCAAATGTCTATATTAATGAGTTCAAAACCTATTTCTCTGACTCTATCATAAGCCTGTTTTAAAAGCTCCATGGAGTTGGCATTTTTAAATTTCATATCAGTATCAGGATAAAGCTCTCCTATATCTCCAAGTCCTGCAGCACCTAAAATCGCATCGGTTAAAGAGTGAGCTAAAACATCTCCATCGCTGTGTGCTTTAAGCCCCATAATAGGATGAATTTGCACTCCTGCTAAAAGCAAAGGGCGATTCTCTCCAAATTCATGCACATCAAAACCATTGCCAGTAAAAATTTCAAAGCTAGGTTTAGGTAAATCAAGCTTTTTAAGATCTTCTTTAAAGGTTAGTTTTCTTGCATTTTCTTCACCTTCAACAAACCAAATTTTTCCACCCATTGCAGCTATAGCTGTGCTATCATCTGTAAATTCTAGGTTTTGATCCAAGGCTTTTTTAAGCAATTTGGTTTTAGAAATTTGCGGGGTTTGAATGAGTTTGATTTTTTCTCTTTGCAAGGCTTCATTGTCAAAAAGTGTTGTATCTGCAACTTTTAAAGCAGGGGTAATACAATCTGCTTTATCTAAATTTTCAATCAAACGATCAAACAAATTTTTACTCACCAATACCCTTGCTACATCACTTACCATAACAAATTCGCTATCTATGAGCTCTAAGGCTTTTTTTAAGGATTCTGCTCTGGTATCACCACCTTCTATGAATTCATAGTTTTTAGTAAATTTTTTCATATAAACGATATTACTAGAGGTAACAACTATTTTTTTAAAAGGATAAAAAGAGCTTAAATTTTTTGTTGCATAAAGCCAAAGAGGGTCATTTCCAAGTCGTAAAAATTGTTTTTTTACCTTTGTGTTAAAACGAGTAGAATTTCCAGCTGCTAACATAATGAGGCTCATTTCACTCATTTTTTCATTCCTCTTTTTAATATTGTTGGTTTTTATAATGTTACCATATTATACACTTATAAAAAGCTAAATTTTATCATTTTATTAGTAAAATTGATTTTTTTAAAAAACAAGGAAAAGACATGAAAGAACAAATTTTAGAGAAATTAAAAACTGTAAAATATCCTGGCTTTGAAAAGGATATAGTGAGTTTTAATTTTGTAAAAGATATTAAAATTCAAGATGATGGTGTATTTATTGATATAGAAATCGTTTCAGCAAATCCTGAAGTAGCTAATGAAATTCGTAAAAATGTTACTGAAGCTTTATCGAGTTTGGCTTTAAAAAGTATTGAACTTAATATCATTACTCCAAAAATTCCTGAAGAAAAAAGTAATTCAAGAAGTGGAAAAAATATCGCTCCACAAGTAAAAAATTTCATCATGGTTTCAAGTGGAAAAGGTGGTGTGGGCAAATCTACAACTACAGTAAATTTAGCAATTTCTATGGCTAAAATGGGAAAAAGAGTAGGTATTTTAGACGCGGATATTTATGGGCCAAATATTCCAAGAATGCTAGGTGAAACCAAAACTCAGCCTGAAGTAGTAGGGCAGAGATTAAAGCCTATTTTAACTCATGGTGTTTATATGATGAGTATGGGGGTTTTGATTGAAGAGGGTCAAGGTCTTATGTGGCGTGGAGCTATGATTATGAAAGCAATCGAGCAACTTTTAGCTGATGTGATTTGGCCTGAACTTGATGTATTGTTTTTAGATATGCCTCCAGGAACAGGCGATGCACAAATTACTTCTGCACAAAGTATTCCTATTACTGCAGGAGTTTGTGTAAGCACACCTCAAACCGTATCTTTAGACGATAGCAAAAGAGCTTTAGATATGTTTAATAAGCTTCACATTCCTATAGCGGGTGTGATTGAAAATATGAGTGGATTTTTATGTCCTGATAATGGTAAAGAGTATGATATTTTTGGTAAAGGAACAGCTGAGGATATGGCAAAAGCTTATAAAAGTGAAGTTTTAGCACAAATTCCTATAGAAATGATAGTAAGAGAAGGTGGAGATGAAGGCAAGCCTGTGAGTTTTTATCACCCTGAAAGTGTGAGTTCAAAGCGTTATTTAATGGCGGCTGAAAAAATTTGGAGCTTTATAGAAAAGATTAATAATGAAGGTGGTGCGGATAATTCTGCTATACAACCTGTGATGAATGGAAAAAGTGCGTGTTCGCATTAAAAATTAAGTGGATAAGGAAAAGAAAATGATTAATACTAAAGAAGATTTTTTACTTTTAATCAAACAAATCGAGCAAAAAAGTGGCTATAAAAAACCTAAAGCTTTTGGTATAGCAAGGCTTGATAGAGGACAGCTAAATAAAAATAAAATCTTGCAAGCAAGTTTTGCTTTGATTAATTATGAGCAAAATTTTGGCTCAGCAGCAATCATGCTTGAAGCTTTTATGCAAAGGGGTGTGGAGATTGATTTTAATGCGAGTGAGTTTGTACAAACTTTGAAATTAGAAGATATTGATTTTGCACTTTCTTGTTTTAAACCTTTTTTAGAAGAAGAGGGGCATCAAAATATTGATTTATTAAAGCTTATCAAAGATAAATTTAAAGACAATGAATTTGCTTTTGTTTGTCTTTTTGAAGATAAAGAACCTTTAAGTGTAGAAAGTGTTTATCTAAAACTTTATTTACTTTCTACTAAAAAAGTGCCTTTAAGAAGTATCAATCTAAATGGAGCTTTTGGACTTTTAAGCAATGTAGCTTGGAGTGATGATAAGCCTATCGAGCTTGAGTATTTAAGAGCAAATGAAATGCGTTTAAAAATGAGCAATCAATATCCAAAAATCGATTTTGTTGATAAATTTCCAAGATTTTTAGCACATATTATCCCTGAAGATAATACAAGAATTTTAGAAAGTTCTAAAGTAAGAATGGGTGCGTCTTTAGCAGCAGGAACAACCATCATGCCAGGGGCAAGTTATGTGAATTTTAATGCAGGCACAACAGGAGCTTGCATGGTTGAAGGGCGTATTAGCTCAAGTGCTATAGTAGGAGAAGGTTCTGATGTGGGTGGCGGAGCTTCAATTTTAGGTGTTTTAAGTGGAACAAGTGGCAATGCTATAAGCGTAGGTAAGGCTTGTCTTTTAGGGGCTAATTCAGTGACAGGAATTCCTTTAGGGGATAATTGTATAGTTGATGCAGGTATTGCGGTGCTAGAAGGAACGAAATTTTTACTCAAAGATGCCGAAGAACTTGCCAAACTTAATCCTTATTTTTCTTTTGATAAAGAAATTTACAAAGGCTTAGAGCTTAAAGGTTTAAATGGGCTACATTTCCGTCAAGATTCTATAAGTGGTGCTATGATAGTAGCTTTAAATAAAAAAGCAGTCAAACTTAATGAAGCCTTGCATTGATATAAATTTATTTACATAAAGCTTTAAGCTTTATGCCTTTCTTTTAACTTTGAAATCACATCTGAGAAGCTAAGATTTGCATCTGCAAGTAAAACACTTAAATGATACATTAAATCCGCTGCTTCACAAATAAGCTCTTCTTTATCTTTTACTGTCGCTGCCAAAGCTGTTTCTACGCCTTCTTCACCAACTTTTTGTGCGATGCGTTTTGTACCACTTTTGAAAAGTTTTGCTGTATAAGAAGTATTTTCATCGGCATTTTTGCGTGAATTGATAAGCTTTTCAAGTCTGGCTAGAAAAACAAAATCCGCATTTTTAGAAATTTTTTCAAAACAAGAAATATCACCCGTATGACAAGTAGGTCCTACAGGATTTGCTAAAATTAAAAGCGTGTCATTATCACAATCTAAGCTTAAATCTACGATATTTAAGAAATTTCCACTTTCTTCACCCTTCATCCAAAGACGCTGTTTTGTGCGTGAAAAAAAGACTACTTTACCACTTTCTAAGCTTTTTTCTAAGGCTTCATTATTCATAAAGCCTAGCATTAAAACTTCACAAGTTTTTGCATCTTGGATGATGACAGGTAAAAGATGATCCACTTTTTGCCAAGCAATTTTTTCATTAAGTTCTTTGAAATTTTGCATATTATATCCTTATACTTAAACCTTGATTTTTAAGATAAATTTTTAATTCTTTAATGTCTATAAGTTTTTGATGAAAAACAGAAGCAGCTAAAGCCCCATCTATACCTAGTTTAAAAGCTTCTAAAAAATGCTGATTTTTTCCCGCTCCCCCGCTTGCAATCAAAGGTACTTTGCAAATTTTATATACAGCTTCTAATTGTTCTAAATCATAGCCATTTTTAACGCCATCTTGATTCATCATATTTAAAACAATTTCGCCTGCACCTAGATCTTGTACTTCTTTAACCCATTCTAAAGTGCTTTTTCCACTATGTTTGCTTGTTTTTTCATCGCCTGTGTATTGAAATACTTTTAAATTTCCATTTTCATCTTTGAAACTATCAATCCCTACTACTACGCATTGCACGCCAAAGCTTTTAGCAAGGCGTGTGATTAGGCTTGGATCATTTAAAGCAGGAGAATTGATAGAAATTTTATCTGCCCCATTAGCTAAAAGTTCAGCTGCATCTTCTTCGCTTTTAATACCCCCTGCAACACAAAAAGGAATATTGATATTTTTTGCTACTTCACTTACCCATTCTCTTGATATGCGTTCTTTTCTAGCACTTGCAGCAATATCATAAAAAACAAGCTCATCAATACCATTTTGAGAATAATACCTAGCAAGCTCTATGATATCTCCCATATCTTTATGGTTTTTAAATTGTGTTCCTTTTACTACTCTGCCATCTTTGACATCTAAACATGCAATTATGCGTTTTGTAAGCATTTATTTCTCCAAAATACATTTTTCTTTAAGATATTTTTCCATTTCTTCATCGCTTTTAATTTCATCAAAATTAGTTTGAATTTTTGCTTCCTTGCCCACTTTAATTTGTTTGTTTATATCATCAATAAATTCTTTAAAATTTGGATTTTTATTAATCAGCATATTTAGTGTTTGAATATCAAGTTCTTTTTCTTTTGCACTAATTAAAATTTGAGAATTTGAAATATCTTTTTCAAGTTTTATCACTCCTATGCCAAAACTTTGATTTAAGCGTCTTAACTCACTTAAAACTTCGCTATCAATTTCTTGTAAAACAACCAAATAGCCCTCATTTGCCCAGCTAGAATTGCTTACAGCTTGAAAATAGCATTCTTTTAAATTTGAAAAATTTAAAGCAATTTTAAGTTCAAAAGAAAAAAGTTTATAGCTATTTTGTTTGATATTTTCTAAAAGTGTTATGGTTTCTTTTTCATAATCATCGTAAGGAAAATAAACCCCTACAATATCAGGATAATTCCACTTATCTTCCCCGCCCTTACCCTTTTTGCTTTGTTCGTGGTAAATTGTTTTGCAATTTAAATTAAAATCTAAATTTTCATATAAAAATTTTACAAGCAAGGGGTGTAAATCTCTTTCATGAAATTTATTTTTTTCTTGTTTTTCATTGGTAATTTCATTTTTATCATCAAGCTTTAAAAGTTCATTTTCTCTTTCTTTTAACCAAAAAGTTCTGGGTTTTTGGGAAGCTTTAATAAATAAAGAATTGTGTTGTAATTCTTTTATATCCACATATATCCTAGCTCCTAAAGTAGCAATTGGAGTTTGCCCTATACTAGAAAGCTTTTTATCTAAGCCTTTTTCAAGAGCTTTTTGCCAAATTTCATTAGCACTTAAAGGTCTGTCACTTTGTTTTAAAATTTCTAAAGCAAGTTCTTTGTAGCTTAATTTACTAGACATCTTATCCCTTCTTCTACACTAAAAACTCCGTCTAATAAAGCTTTTCCTACGATAACCCCACTACAAATTCCTTTTAAGTTTTCAAGGTCTTTTAAGCTCGCTACTCCACCACTTGCTTGAATGCAAATATTAGGAAAAATTTCATGGATAAGTTTATAAAGTCTTACATTTACTCCTTGCATGGTGCCATCTTTTGAAATATCTGTGCAAAGTATGTGTTTTAAGCCTTTATTGCTATAAAAATCTAAAACTTCCATAAGCTTCTTATTGCTTGCTTCTTGCCAAGCATTTACAGCCACAACATAATCTTCTTTTAAAATCGTATCTAAGGCTAAAACTATAGCTTCACTACCAAATTCTTTTAAAATTTCAAGACATAAAGTCACATCTTTAATCGCTATAGATCCTATAACTACTCTTTTTACTCCACAATCAAGCAAAGCTTTAACTTCTTCTTTAGAGCGTATGCCTCCACCTACTTGTAAATTGACACTGATTTCTTTAGCTAATTTTTCTATCAAAGCAAGTTGTCTTTTGCTAGGATCTTTTGCACCTGTAAGATCTACAAGATGAAGTTCTTTCGCTCCTGCTTTTTCGTATTCTTTGAATTTCTTTAAGGGATTGTATTTATATACTTTTTTTTGTTCGTAATCCCCTTTTACAAGACGCACCACTTCGCCATCTATAAGATCGAGTGCGGGTATGATTTGAGTCATCCTATATCCTTAATAAAATTTGAAATTAAAATTTCTCCCGCTTCACTGCTTCTTTCAGGGTGAAATTGCACCCCGTAAAAATTATCTTTCATTACACTTGCGCTAAATTTTTGCGAATACTCACAATCTGCTATAGTGTATTCTCCAAGTCCTACACAATAACTATGCACAAAATAAAAATAAGCCCCTTCTAAACCTTTAAACAAAGCATGAGAGCTATGAACTTGATTCCATCCCATATGTGGAAAAGTAAAGCCTTCTTTAGCTTTAAATTTTTGAGTTGTAAAATCTATGAGTTTTAAGGTTTCTTGATTTAATTCTTCGGAAAAATTTCCTAAAATTTGCATACCTAAACAAATACCAAGTAAAGGTTTTTTGGTATTTTTAATAAAATCAATAAGATTAAATTGTTCTAAATTTTTCATCGCTTCTTTTGCAGTACCCACTCCAGGTAAAAAAAGCTTATCCGCACTTTCAAGTTCTTTTAAATCCCTACTGATAGTTGCATTAAAACCTAATCTATCCAAACAAAATTTCAAAGATGCTAAATTCGCACAGGCTGTATCGATGATGATGATTTTCATATCACTCCTTTAGAGCTGGCTAAATTTTCACCTTCTATTTTCACTGCCATTTTTAAAGCTTTTGCAAAGGCTTTAAAAAGTCCTTCAGCTTTATGATGATCGTTTTTGCCTTTAACTTTTAAATGCAAACTCACGCCCATAGCATAGCTTAAAGAATAAAAAAAGTGTTCGATCATTTCTGTGCTTAAAGCTCCTAAATGAGATTTTTTAAATTTGGCTTTATAGACTAAATGAGGACGATTGCAAAAATCCATCGCACAACTTGCCAAACACTCATCCATAGGTAAAGCAAAACCATATCTTGCAATGCCGATTTTATCCCCTAAAGCTTTTTTGATACAAGCTCCAAGTGCTAAGGCTACATCTTCAACGCTATGATGCTCATCGATTTCTAAATCCCCTTTACAAGAAATTTCAAGCCCTATACCTCCATGTACAGCGATTTGCTCTAACATGTGATCAAAAAAATCAATACCTGTTTTAATGCTAACCTTGCCCCCATTTAAGCACACTTTTACTTTTATATCTGTTTCTTTAGTAGTTCTTTGATAACTCGCACTTCTAAAAGAACTTAAAATTTCATTTTCTATTTCTTTCCAAGAAAGTTCGCCGTATCTTAAACCACGCACACTTAAATTTGAAGCTAAGATCATATCACTCTCACGATCTCCTATAACAAAACTTTGCTCCTTGTTATAAAGTTCGTGTTTGATATATTCTTCTAACATAGCGGTTTTAGGTTTTCTACAAGCACAATTTTCATTTTCAAAATGCGGACAAATAAAAATATCTTGAAATTCTATACCACAACTTTTTAAAATATCAAGCATTTTTTCATGAGCGATTTCAAAATTTTCCTTTGGAAAACTTGGCGTTCCAAGACCATCTTGATTGCTTACCATGACAAATTTAAATCCAAAATTTTTTAGTTTTAAAAGAGTAGGAATAGCATCTTTTTCAAAACGCAATTTTTCAAGAGTATCGATTTGAAAATCGCTTTTTGGCTCCTCTATTAAAGTGCCATCTCTATCTATAAAAAGGATTTTTTGACTCATTTTAAGCTCTCTAAACGAAAAGTTACTGCATTTTTGTGTGCATCTAAATGCTCATTTTGTGCTAAAATTTCAACACTTTTACCTAAAGCTAGAAAGCCTTCTTTGCTTAGCTCTTGAACGGTCATTCTTTTACTAAAATCTGCCAAACCTAAACTAGAATGCGTTTTAGTAAGTCCATAAGTAGGTAAAACATGATTAGTCCCACTTGCATAATCACCCATAGACTCTGGAGAATAAGCTCCTAAAAATACCGATCCTGCGTGTTTCACACCTTTTAAAAGTTCTCGTGGATTTTGAGTTTGTATGATCAAATGTTCAGGAGCGTAAAGATTTGAAATTTCTAAGGCTTGATTTAAATCTTTAGCTATGATAATGCGTGAATTAGCAATGCTTTTGCTTGCAAGCTCTTTGCGAGGCAAAAGTTCTAATTGACTTTGGACTTCATCGCTTGTTTTTTTAGCAAAATTTTGACTTAAACACACCAAAATCACTTGAGAATCTGCACCATGTTCAGCTTGTGAAAGCAAATCACTAGCTACAAATTTTTCATTAGCCAAATCATCAGCTATTACTAAAACTTCACTAGGTCCTGCTTGCATATCAATAGTCGCTCCGTTTATATCGCTACTTACTTGGCGTTTTGCTTCGGTTACAAAGGCATTTCCTGGGCCAAAAATTTTATCCACCTTTAAAACACTTTGGGTACCGTAAGCCAAAGCTGCTATAGCTCCTGCACCGCCCATTTGATAAATTTCATCCACGCCACAAAGCTTGGCACAAAAAAGCACGGCATCATTGATTTTTGCAGGACTTGCTAAAACGATTTTTTCACAACCTGCAATTTTTGCAGGGATAGCTAACATTAAAACCGTTGAAAACAAAGGTGCTAAACCCCCTGGTATGTAAAGTCCTACTTTTTCTATAGGGCGTGTTAAAACCTCACATTTAACGCCTTTTGTAGTTTCAAGAGCGATTTCATGTGAGATTTGGGCTTCGTGGAATTTTTTGATATTTTCATAAGCTACTAAAATAGCGTCTTGTAAATCTTTATCCAAACGATTACTTGCTTGAGTAATTTCTTCTTGAGTGATTTTAATATTAGAAATTTCAGTCTTATCAAATTTTAAAGCTTGTTCTATCAAAGTTTCATCACCTTTTTCTTGCACTTCTTTAATGATAGAACTTACTATTTTTGAAATTTCATCTTTCGCACTTATAGCAGGGCGTTTTAATGCTTCTTCTTTTTGTTTTTCATCTAAATTATCATATACTAAAATTTGCATTTTTTACTCACTTTAACATTTTTTCTATAGGCAGAACCAAAATCGAACTCGCACCTTCTTCTTTTAAAGCCTCCATGGTTTCCCAAAAAAGATTTTCTTTACTTACCATATGTAAAGCTACATTTTTTTCATCGTGTGCTAAAGGTAAGATAGTCGGTCTTTCAACTCCTGGAAGTAGGGCTTGAATTTTATCAAGCTTTTCTTTTGGAGCATGAAGCATAATGTATTTAGATTCTCTTGCTTGCATTACTCCTGCTACACGCAACATAATTTTATCCACTAAAGCTTGTTTTTCTTTGCTTAAAGCATTTTCTTTTTGAATCAAACAAGCACGAGATTCATAAATGACTTTAACTTCTTTAAGATTGTTTGCTTGTAAAGTTGCCCCGCTTGAAACAAGATCGCAAATCGCATCGGCTAAATTTGCCCTAGGGGCTACTTCAACAGAACCTGTAAGCATACAATTTTTATAATTAATCCCATTTTCTTTCATAAAACGCTTTAAAAGTTGTGGATAAGAAGTAGCTATCCTTAAGCCTTCAAAATTTTTCAAACTTTGAACTTTATTTTCTTGAGGTAAGGCAAGAGAAAGACGACAAAAGCCAAAATCTAGCTTTTTTAAAAGCTTATAGCTTGGATTTTCTCCTAAAGACTGGCGTTCAAGTTCATTTTCTTCTAAAACATTTTCTCCTATAATGCCTAAATCTACAACCCCATCAAAAATAAGCCCTGGAATATCATCATCTCTAACGCGTAAAATATCTATGGGTAAATTTGTAGAAAAAGCGATCAAACTTTGTTCATGGATATGCATTTTAACACCACATTCTAAAAGAAGCTCTATGGATTCTTTTGAAAGTCTACCTGATTTTTGTATCGCAATGCGTAAACGAGTGTTTTCTTGCATAACATATCCTTGAAATTAAAAATTAAAAACTTATATTAGCATAAGTAGTTGAATTTTTAGCAAGGGTTTTAGAAAATAAATAAATTTAATTTTATTTAAAATAATTATTTAAAACTTTTTATTTTTAGGGTATTTAATTGAAGTATTAATCCTAGCAAAAGCTAGGATTTGATTAAGCTACAAATTCGATGAAAGCCATTTCAGCAGCATCACCACGGCGAATTCTTGTTTTGATGATTCTTGTATATCCACCATTGCGATCTTTGAATTTCGGAGCAATTTCAGTTACTAATTTATTAGTAGCGTTTTTATCTTGTAATGAAGCAAAAACTGCTCTATGAGCGTTAAAATCTCCAAGTCTTGCTCTAGTAATCAATCTTTCTACATAACCTCTTAATTCTTTAGCTTTTGGTAGAGTAGTTTCGATTTTTCCGCTATTTACTAAAGCTATAGTTAAATTTTTTAATAAGGCAGTACGATGAGATGAAGTTCTGCCAAGTTTTCTATATCCATGTTTATGTCTCATTCTTTATCCTTCGTTTTGTGCTTTTAATTCTGCGATTTTATTTTTAAGTATTTCTTTATTATCGCTAAGCTTAGAAGTTCCCACAGGAAAACCTATGCTTTCCATGATGTTTTTAATTTCATCAAGAGATTTTTTACCTAAATTTTTAAGCCCTGCAAGTTCACTTACACTCATCAAAGCAAGCTCGCCTATGTAAACTACTCCTGCTTTTTCAAGACAATTATAACTTCTAGCACTTAAATTTAAATCTGTAATGTTTTGCAATAATTTAGTATTTTCTAGTTCATTGCTTGTTGCTTGATTTTTAATTACGCTTCTAACATTGGTAATTTTATCAAATACTGATAATTGTTTATACATAGCTTCTAGAGCATTTTGAAAAGCCTCATTTGGAGTGATTTGTCCATCAGTTGTTACGGTTAAAACCACTTTTTCATAATCAGGATTATCTTCAAATAAAACTTTTTCAATATCATAGGTTGCTTCTCTTACAGGTGTAAAGAAAGCATCTAAAGCTATAAATTTAGGATCATTTATAAGCTCTTTAATTTCTTCGCTTGGTACATAGCCAATACCTTTTTCAACAATCAATGTGAATTTGAGTTCAGCATCTTCGTTGATTGTTGCTAGATAGGCGTCTTTATTTACTACTTCTACTTGATCATTATTTAGATCTTTGCCGTAAATTTCTTTTGAGCCTTTAAAGCTAAATTCTACTATTTCTTTATTTGATTCGCCTTTAATTTTAAAGCGTAGTTTTTTTAGATTAATGATAAAAAGTGCTACATCTTCAAGCATACCACGCATGCTATCAAATTCATGAGCTACGCCATCAATATGAATTGCAGTTGGAGCATATCCTATGGTGCTAGTGTAAAGCAAACGGCGTAAAGGATGGGCTAGGGTGATTCCATAGCCGATCTCAAAAGGCCAAGCACTGATTTTAGCCACAGTATCACTAATGTTTTCTATTGTAAATTCTGTTGGCGTATAAGCAGATGTTGTAATGTTTCTCATATTTAGCCCCTATTACTTAGAGTAAAGCTCAACGATAAATCTTTCCTCAACCGGAATGACAACTTCTTCTCTCTCAGGTTTTCTTGTGAAAATTCCAAATCTCTTATCTTTTTCAACATCAACCCAAGCAACGATTCCAGTTTGTGCTGTAAGTTCGATAGCTCTTGTAATTTGAGGATTGTTTTTGCTTTTTTCGATGATTTCGATTTTAGCACCTGCTTCTACTCTAAAGCTAGGAATATCCACTCTTTTACCATTTACTAAAACATGTCCATGTGTTACAAGTTGTCTTGCAAAACGACGTGTTGTAGCAAAACCCATTCTATATACTACATTGTCTAATCTTTGTTCTAAAAGTTGGATAAGTAATACCCCTGTATTTCCTTCTCTTCTTGCTGCTTCAGCAAATAAACGACGGAATTGCTTTTCACTTACTCCATACATAAATTTAGCTTTTTGTTTTTCTCTTAATTGAAGTCCATACTCACTAATTTTACCTTTTCTTGCTCCGTGTTGTCCTGGTGCATAAGGGCGTTTATCTAGTGCACTTTTGCCAGCTAGTCTTCTTTCCCCTTTTAATGCTAAGCTAACACCAAAGCGTCTTTCTAATTTTTCTACTGGTCCTCTATATCTTGCCATAATATTCTCCTAAATTTTTCTTAATATCTTAGACACGACGACGCTTAGGCGGTCTGCAACCATTGTGAGCTAATGGAGTGATATCTTTTAAGAAAGTTACTTTAATTCCTTCCATAGCACCTACACTCTTAACAGCAGTTTCTCTACCGCTTCCTGGTCCTTGTACTTTAATGCCTACTTCTTTAATTCCGTGTTCTTTTGCTTTATTTAAAGCGTCTTCTACTGCTTGTTGTGCTGCATAAGGAGTTGATTTTTTAGAACCTTTAAATCCTAAACCACCTGCACTACTCCAAGCGATAACATTTCCCATTTCATCAGTTACTGTAACCATAGTATTGTTAAAAGTCGCACTGATATAAACAATACCTTTTGCTATATTTTTTTTAACTACTTTTTTCTTTACGATTTTTCTTTTTGCCATGATTTATCCTTATGATTTTGCACCAACAGTTTTTCTCTTACCTTTTCTAGTTCTTGCGTTTGTTTTTGTTTTTTGTCCGCGAACTGGTAAGCCTTTTCTGTGTCTTAAGCCTCTAAAGCTTCCTAAATCCATAAGTGCTTTAATATCCATAGCAACTTGTTTTCTCAAGTCCCCTTCAACCATATAGTTTTCTTGAATTTCTTTACGGATAGCTGCTGCTTCATCTTCACTTAACTCATGAACTCTTTTATCATAAGAAATTCCTACTTTATCTAGAATTTTTCTTGAAGTGAAAAGCCCTATACCATAAATATAGGTTAGTCCATACTCAATTCTTTTTTTCTTTGGTAAATCCACACCTGCAATACGAGCCATGTTTATCCTTGTCTTTGTTTATGTTTTGGATTTTCGCAAATAATGCGAACCACGCCTTTACGGCGAACTACTTTGCACTTGTCGCACATCTTTTTAACCGATGGTCTCACTTTCATGAGCGTCTCCTTGAATGAATTCCACTTGATTTACGACTACATCAGGTTTTATGAATAACCAACTATTTTCAAAATAAGTGGTGGATTTTAAAAATACTTCTTCATATAGTTCGATGTAATTTGTCGCAAAAACTCTAATTTTATCTAAAATTAGCTTTTAAATAACTTAGATTATTTATATCTAAAAGTTATACGCCCTTTATCAAGGCTATAAGGTGTAAGTTCTACTTTTACTTTATCACCTGGCATTATTCTTATATAATGCATACGCATTTTTCCTGCAATATGACATAAAATTACATGTTTGTTGTCAAGTTCAACCTTGAAATTTGCATTAGGCAATGCTTCAAGTACGGTGCCATCAATTTCAATTACATCATCTTTTGCCAAAATTTTCTCCTTTCATGAAATAAAAAGGCTATAATTTTAGCAAAAATTATTAAAATTTTTACTTAATTTTTAGTAATTTTTAAGTAATTAATCTAAAAATTTAGGTTCGATAAAAGGCACATGAGTCCCTATAACTTTGAGTTTTCTTTCTTTAAATTCTTTAAGTAGTTTTTCCCTTGTTTGTATAGCCTCATTTTGATCTATATCAAATTTTATAGCGATTTTAGGTTTTGGAATTTGTATATCATAAAGATGAAGTAAATCTCCCCAAAAGACTATTTTATCATCAATTATTATAGCGTTTTGTCCTGGGGTATGTCCATAAGCAGGTATGGCTTTAATGCCTGAATTTTGAAAGATTAAATCTTTAGAGTGGTTAATAAATTCTATATTTTTAAGTTTAAGTAAGGTGTTTTTAATTTCTTGTCTATCGCTTTTGATCCAAAAATCATATTCTTTTTTATCGATTAAAATTTGAGCTTTTGGAAAAAGATTTTCTTCGCTCATTAAAGCTCCTATATGATCAGGATGTGCATGTGTTAAGATAATATGAGTGATATCTTTAAAATCGGTTTTTTGGATATGTAATTTTTCTTTTAATGTATCAATAGTATCTAAAAACCCTGTGTCTATTAAAGCATTAAAATTTGGATTTTTTATCAGAGCAATATTATGCTCATTTCTTTTGATTTTTGTGCGAGTTTTTTCTATAAAATTCTTATCTTCATCGCTTTGTGGCACTAAAAAAGAAAATAATAAATTTAAAAATTCATCATCAGATTGTTTAAGTGGGATTATATGGGTTTGATTTGAACTTTTGCTTGTGGTTTTTTCTTCTAAAAAATAAAGATTGGTTTTTAAAAGAGTGGTTATAAAATTAAACATATTTATCCTTAAATTTTTTAGATAATATTTTGGAAATGATTATAGTATAATAAAAACAATGTTTTTAAAATTTAAGGTAATTAATCAATGAGAAAATCAAAATTTGGAACAAAGGAAATTAAGATCTTAGGACTTTCTTCACTAGGAGGAACTTTAGAATTTTATGATTTTATTATTTTTGTCTTTTTTGCTGAATATATAGCCAATGTATTTTTTCCTAAAGGTATGAGTGAATTTTGGGCTTTATTAAATACTTATGGAGCATTTGCAGCTGGATATTTAGCACGTCCTTAGGTGGTATAGTTATGGCACATTTTGGAGATAAATTTGGGCGTAAAAACATGTTTATGCTAAGTATTTTACTAATGGTTCTTCCTACCTTTGTCTTAGCTTTTATTCCAGGTTATGAAACTCTTGGGTTTTTAGCTCCTGTTTTATTGATACTTATAAGAATTTTTCAAGGCATAGCTATAGGTGGAGAATTGCCTGGAGCTTGGGTTTTTGTAAGAGAGCATTGTCAAGAAAAACAAAAAGCTTTCTTTTTAAGCTGTTTAAATTCAGCTATGGCTTTAGGAATTTTGTTAGGAAGTATAGTATTTTTAATCATTAATGCTTTTTTTAGTATAGAAGAAATTGCTGCTTATGCATGGCGTATTGCTTTTTTTGTAGGTGGAATTTTTGGGATTATTTCTATTTATTTGCGTAGATTTTTGCAAGAAACTCCTGTTTTTAAACAAATGAAAAAAGAATCATCGCTTAGTTCTTTTCCACTTAAAGATTTATTTAAAGAAAAGGATATTGTAAAAAATTTATTTTCATCAATGATGATGACTTGGGTTTTAACAGGTTGTGTTATTGTGCTTGTTTTATTGATGCCTAAATTTATGCCTAATATTTTAAATTTAAGTGGGGTTGAAGGAAGTTATTTACAGATATTAGGAATTTTGGGAATAGCTTTAGGCGGGGCTTTTATGGGTTATCTTGTAGATAAATTTGGTTTATTTAAAATTTGCATTTTCTTTTCTTTAACTTTTGTATTTTTTTCTTTTTTATATTTTTATGCTTTATACGAGCTTAAAAATTTGGTTTTGGTGTGTATTTTGTATTCGATTGTTTGTTTTTTAGGTGGGATTAATGTGTTTGCACCTATTTTAATGAGTGAAGTTTTTAGAGCTAAAATAAGATTTTCAGGAATTTCTTTTTCTTATAATATTGCTTATGCAATTTCAGGCGGTATTACTCCGCAACTCGTTTTTTGGCTTAATACACTCGCGAGTAAAAATGAAAATCCATTTTTATATGGTATGAGTATATATATGATTTTTTTAGCGTTATTGGCTATTTGTGCTGTTTTTATAGTAAAAGATAAAATAAAATTTTGATAATCACTCTAAAATGTTATAATTAAAATTATATTTTGGAGTTTATAAATGCCTTTTATTATCGAATTACTTAAGCAAAATAAATTAAAGTTGATTTCTTTTTTGCTTTTTTCTTTTATTACAAGTGCTGTTGGAGTTTTAACTCTTGTTTTTATCAATGATTATTTGCTTAAAAATGCACAAAACATTCCTATTTTTTATTTTATTGTTTTGCTTTTGATATTTTTTATAAGTTCTACCATAGTTGAACTTGGACTTAGTGTTTTTGGACAAAATTTTATTTTTAAAATGCAAAGGCGCGTAGTAAAGCAGATCTTAGACACTCCTTTATTAAGAGTGGCTAAAGTAGGTAAGGCTAGAATTTTAGCTTCTTTGGGAAGTGATGTGAGAAATATATCTTTTGGGCTTTTAAGATTGCCTGATTTTTTACAATCAAGTATATTGATTTTATGCACTAGTGTTTATTTATGTTATCTTTCACCACAAATTTTTGCTTTGTGTGTGGTATGGATTATGGTTATTTTTATTACTAATAATTTTTTGATGATGAAAGTATATCAGTATTTTAGAAAGGCAAGGGAAAATGATGATGCTTTACAAAATAATTACCAAAATATACTAGATGGACATAAAGAACTTTTGATCAATCGCGATAGAGCCAAGCTTTACTATGAAGATGAATTTGAAAATAATGCAAGATTGAAAAAGAAAAATAGTACTTTAGGCAATCTTTTTAACAATCTCTCAAACAACTGGACAAATGTAACTCTTTTGGCTTTAGTGGGCGTAGAGTTTTACTTAGCTTTAAAATTTGAATGGGCAAGTGTTGCAGATACTACAACTATAGCTCTTTCTATTTTGTTTTTACGAACCCCTTTAGTATCTATGATAGGATCTTTTCCTACTTTGCTTTTGGCAAAAATCGCTTTGGATAAGATCGCAAAATTGGAATTAGATGATTATATAGAAGGTTTTAAAAAAACACATTATATTAGTGAATGGAAAAAAATTTCTTTTAGAAATACTCAATTTGCTTATGAAGAAAATTTTCACTTAAATCCTGTAAATATAGAACTTAAAAAAGGTGAATTGGTATTTTTAATAGGTAAAAATGGAAGTGGTAAATCCACTTTTTGTATGCTTTTGACAGGACTTTTTAAGCCAAGCAAAGGCGGAATTTATGTTGATGATACGCTTATAGATGATAAAAAGTTAGATGAGTATAGATCTCTTATTTCTGCTGTTTTTAGCGATTTTCATCTTTTTACTAAAACCTTAAATAAAGAAAATTTTGCAAGCGAAGAAAAAATTGCTTTTTGGTTGGAGTTTTTAGAACTTAAAGATAAAACAAGTGTCAAAGATAATGAACTGACCTTAACCAAACTTTCTACAGGGCAAAAAAAGCGTTTAGCTATGCTTATAGCCTTGCTTGAAGAAAGGGATATTTTAGTGCTTGATGAATGGGCGGCTGATCAAGATCCTGTTTTTAGAAGATTTTTTTATAAAAAACTTTTACCTTTGCTAAAAGAGCAAGGTAAAACAATCTTTGCTATCACACATGATGATGCATATTTTGATAGTGCTGATAGAATTTTCTTGGCTCAAAATGGTGAAATCGGCGAATTAAAGGGTGAGAATATAAAGGAATTAGCTAAAAATTTAGTAGAAAAATTTGATTAAAGCCCAAAATGGGCTTATATTATTTATCATAGAGCTTTTTTTCTATATCGATATAAAATTCAGCAATTTTTCCATAAGCAACTTCCCAAGCTTTAAGGGTGGCTTCATCAGGATTTAAAAGATTTTTAATAGCTTTTAAAAGGCAAGCTCCAACTATAGGATAATGCTCTTCTTTAACCCCTAAATTAACATGAGTTATGGCAACTTTATCAACAAAGTTTCTCATATTTTCCAAATTTTCTATATTTTTGGCTGCCATTAAAATCGCCATCGCTAAAGCTTTTGGTTGTTCTCCTGAAATTTGTTTTTCCATATTAAACATAGGTTTTACCTCAGGATAATCATTAAACATTATTTTATAAAACTCATTAGTTAAATCCTCTCCATTTTTTTGCAAAATAGGCACACAATCTTTGATGATTTGAATTTGTTCTTTTGTCATAATTTCTCCTTTTTATTGTAAAAGAGATATTTTATATCTTAAAAAGGAGAAAAAAATTGACTTGTGTTAAAATTGAGATATTTATAAGAAATTTTAATTTAAATATTTTTAAAATTTTGTAATTTCTTCTAAATGTTTTAAAATTTTTACCATTGCTAAGGTATCTAATTTGCAATATTCAAGCAAGGCTTTACGATACTTAACTTGTGTGTTTTGATCCATATTTTGCATAAGTTCAAAGCTTTGCATGGCTTCGTTTCCATTGTGGATCAATTCTAAGTCTTTGTAAGCTTTCTCCATATCAGGAATTAAAGCGGGTAGAACTTTTTTTATAGAATAACTCCCTTGCATTTTATAATGATAATAATCTTTGTTTTGAAAAGGAAGCATAAGATCTTTGATATTTTTTTCTATATTTAGCAAATACTCGCTCAATTCAGGATAAGTAATTGCTAAATTTCTTATCACGCCTTTTTCAAAGCTAGCATTATAAGCAAGCACGCAAACATCTTTTGGAATATTATTGATTAATTTTTTTGCAAGTTCATATCTTGGATCAACTCCACACTCACTTAAAAATTCTTTATGTTCTAGTTTGTCTTTATGATCTATATGTAAAGAGTATTGAAAGGGAATCTGCATATAAGGTTTTATACCTTTAAATTCAGGTACAGCTTGCATAAAAGTTTCAAAATCTAAGTGATAAATAGGATAATTTAGAGTATCTAAAAATTTTTTAATATTATCTTTGTTTATATAAATTTCTTTATTTAGCGAAGCTTTGATTTGAATTTGCTGATTTTCATTAAAGTTCGATAGATCTTTGATATCTTTTAAATCGATTATATTTTTATAATAAAATTCAAATTTTTTATTTGTATTAAGTCTTGAAATATTAAAAATATTTTCATTTTCACATAAATTTCTTTGTTTATTCCAGCAGTATTCATAGCTTTCGCACTCATAAGGATTAAAACAATGTGTTCCTATGTCAATATTTGGCTCTTCTTTTTTGTTTAAAATTTCTTCAAAATATTTTAAATTTTCTTTGACTTGTTCTTGATATAATAAAACTTCTTTTGTGATATCATTGATTATGAAAAGTTTATTTATATCAAGAAAATCTTCTCTAATATATTCATTGTTTAAGTAGATTAAATTTACTTGTTTGATTTTATAATTTAAATTTGATAAAACATAATATTGCAAAGAACAATCATCTGTATAAATATTTTTTAAAGAAGTAGAGCTTTTAACCTCATTTATAATTAAACCCTCTTTGGTATTTTGCAAAATATCTATCATAACCAAAATATCGTTATAGCAAAAAGTAGCTTCATAAATAACTTCTTGATTGTTCTTTAATAATTGCCTAGTTTGCTCACATTTCTCATCAAAAGAACTGTTTTCAAATTTTATCTTTATACCACTTGGAAAAAGTTTGTAGGCTAATTCACCTATTTTATTGCCCGTGCTAAATTTAGCCAAAGCATTCTCATTCGGAGTACTTAATACTTCGTTTTTATAAGTGTTTAGCCATAAAGATTTAGCACATTGTATGCCTTTTGTATATTTTGATTTTGATAAAAACATTATTTGCCTTTTGGAAATTATATAAAAATTTATAGAGTAACAGTATCTAATTTTAAGCTATGAAAATCATAGCTTAAAAAGATAAAATATTTGTAATTTTTTCTATTAGCTCTTTTTTTCTTCTTTCAAGAGAATTTACATCCCACTCGTTATAGTTATGTATTACATCTTGGGTTATTGTGTAACAAGTTTTAACTTTATCTTTGTTTGCATAAATTTCTTTTTTTCTAGCAAAATCATAATTTAATGCTTGCACATTTTTTCTCATAGATATTAATGTTAAATTTGCTAAAGAATTAGTCCATTTTTCTCTTTCGTCTTCTGTAAATATTTTATCCCAATTATATTCTTTATATTTTATAGGCAATATATGTTCTATTTGTATATTTGCATCCAAAGGTATAAAACTATGATGATTATTATCTGTAGCAAAATATTCTAGCATTAATAAAATAGGTTTATCCCATTTTTTGCCATAAACATAATAATATTCTAAATTTTCTATATAATTTTCTTCCATGTTATTATTTTTTATATTTTCTAATATTTCATTTTTTATTTCTTGAATATTAGATTTTTCTTTTACTAGCTTTAAAATTCTAAAACTTGTTTGTTTTATTGTGGCAATGGTATTTCCAGCAATCCAATTTTTATAATAATAAGATAGTAATAATTTTTTAAGTTCATCAAAATACTCATAATTATTAAATAAAGCTGTTGTTAAAATACTAGTCCAATATATTTCATGTCTTAAATATCTTAATAGGTAAATATACTTATCTTCCATTTTCAATAAATCTATATATGATTTTGAAAATTTTTGTATATCATTAATTATTTCTAATGAATTTTTATTATTTTTTTTAAAATTATCTAATAATTCTTTATCCAATCTAGTTTTAGGATTTGAAGTTATGGTGTAATATAAATATGTATTTAACAAGGAAAATAGCTCTAGCCCATTATTTTTAATATTGTCATTTATAGAATTCCAAGTTGCTTTAAATATTTTTCTATCTTCATTATCTAACTCATACATTAATGATGATTTTAATATATCAACAGGGCTTAGTGGCATACCTCTATCATTTAAAACATTAAATATTTTAATAGCACTATCTTGAGATGGACAAATTATAACTGTTAATACTACTTTTTCATATATCCAAATTATAAAATCATTTATCTTTATTTCTTTATATTCATTTAGTTTATTTTGTAAAAGGCTTTTAAAATAATAAGCATTTATAATATATTTATCATTTTTTAAGTCATTTTCTATTTTTTTAATATTTTTAAATTCTTCAAATTTTATACCTTGTAAAATATTTTGTTCAAAACCATTTTGATTGTATTCATTTGTTAAAAATCTTAATTTCCTTTTTGTTTCTTCGTATCTGTCTTGAATGGATTTTAATATAAAATCTTTTGCTTTATCATTTATTTGTTCCCAATATAAGGCTTTAAAAACACAAGATAAAATTATGAAGGTAGTCATTCTTTGCTGACCATCTATAATATCAAACCTTTGATCTTTTTCATTATTCACTAAAACCAAAGAACCACAGAAATAATTTTCATTTTTATTATTTGTGTATGCATTAAATAAATCATCAATTAAATCTGATAAATTTTCTTTATCCCAAGAATATGGTCTTTGATAGTCTGGTATTTGATAGAATTTACGATTATCTGCTAATATATCTTCCAAGCTACTTATATTGGCTTTTATTTCCATAGATATTCTCCTTAATTTAAATTTTAATATACGTTGTATATAATTTTTAACACTTTGATTATAAATAAACATATATTAAGTAAAACTTAAATTGTAAAGACAAAGAATTATTAAAACGCCAAAATAAAGGATTGGAATGGCTTTAGCACTTAGTAGCATACAAGAATATACTATTAAAAGAGGTAAAAAATCTTTTTGGATGTGTTTTAATATCCCAAATAATGATTTTTGTATCAATAAAACAAAATATGATAATTATTTTGATAAAAATAAGACAGATTATAAAGCTAGAAATGAATTTTTAGCTTTTATGAAAGAAAATTTTCCTAAAGTTGGCTTATATAAGATATTTGATACTGCTCCAATTGGGGTTTTAGTATATCCTTATTTAGGAAGTATTGCTGTTGATTGCGAAGAAGGAGATGAGGTTTATCAAGCCATAAATAGTAAATACGAAGATGAAAATCATATTCCAAAATCTATGGGTGCTGTTTTTTGGGAAATGAGTCTTGAAGTAGCGCAAGAATTATACGAAGCTAGAAAATTTGATTTTGATAATTTTTAAAAACATTGTATAAATATAAAGAAATTTTTTAAAATTATAAAATATCATAAATGATATTGTAGAAAATGCTTAAAATATAAAACCTTGCTAGAATAAGCAAGGTTTATTCAGTCTTTTAAAAAAATCTTTCATTAGCATTATCAAAGCTTTGTAAAAATCAGATTTTGATTTATTATAAACATCAAAACTCCACATATTAAACCAAGTAAAAAATTCTTCTTTTAAGAATTTTTGCAAAGTTATATCATCTTGTTTTTTGATTAAAAAACTAATAAATAATAATTCATTTATCAAGCTATCTGCAGGTTCTTCATTAAAAAAAGAAAAAAAGTTATTTTGCGCAAAAATTTGCTTAACTTTATCAGAATTATCTGAATAAATTTCTTTATTTTCATCAAGATAAAAAGAAGCAAAAGGCGGTGCTTTTACATAATCAACATCGCTTAAAAACAAAGATGTAAAATCACTTGCTATTAATTTATCATCTTCGTTTGAAGATGATAAAAGCTTTAAAGCGGTGCATTGTAATTTGCTATTATTTTTTAAAAACCAATTTTGCCAGAATTTTTCTTTTTTAAGTTTTTCTAGCAAAAAATGATTAGGTGGATTTTGCAAAAAATTGATAAATATATCTATTGCCAATTTTTGCATTAAGAATGTCCCAACATGATTTGAGTACTTATAAGTCCATAAAATAGCATTCTAGTGGTAAACACCCCTAAAAATGCACAAAGTAGGGCAAAATAAGCAAAAAATTTACTTTTAAATTTTTCATGTAAATAATTATGCAAATACCAAGTAACAATCCCAAGTCCTAAGAATGTAAAAGAAAGTGATATAAACCAATCATAGGTTCCACCTAAAAGTTCAAAAGGATTTACAAGCCCCATAATCCAAGTTTGTCCTACATGTAGGGTTTGTAAAACTATAGCAGTACTTAAAAGCCCTATGCCTATAAGTCCTGTAAAAAACGACATTTTTCTTTCATGTTCGCTATTTTCAAAAAAACAATAATAAACAATAGCACCTAAAAATATAGCACTAGCAAAAAAATAAAGCAAAGTAATCTTAAAATCCCAAGTAGGTACACTTTCTTGCATGGAGCCATAAGCTCCACTCATAAAGAAAAGTCCTAAAATTCCACATATTAGCGTAAGATAAAACACCCAATTTGAAGTTTTTAGATAAAGCAAAAAGCCCAAAGCACACACAAGAGATACAAATAAAATTTCATTATTCATCCAGCCTATGTGCCATTCATTGTTTGCATAAAAAACACCCATTCTATTTAATACATTAAAAATGTGTGTAATATCATTTAAATGAAAAAATGAAGGGATAAAAGCAACCATCATTGCAATTCCTAAGGCTAATCCAAAAGACTTTAAATTCGCATAATTTTTGTAACCATTTATAAATGCAGGTGCATAAACCAAACTAAGTCCAATTACAGCTTGTGCTAAAATAGTAAATAATACCAAAGGCATTTCGCTTAAAATGTGATTAAATGATGTCATTTTTAACTCCTTGGTAGTTTTGAGGTAGATGAAAAATCGCACTTTTATTACCTGAAGGCAAACTATGTTTTTCAGGCACTATACATAAATTTGGATGCGTGATAGAAGCATCAGGTAAAGGTGTGATAGAGGCTAAATTTCCATGTTCTTCTCTCAGTTTTGTTATATCTCCTGCTTTTAATGCTCTAAAAGGACAAGAGTCCACGCAAATTGGATTTTTACCTTCTTTTAATCTCTCATAGCACCCATCGCATTTGCTCATATGACCACTTTCATGGTTAAATTGAGGTGCGCCATAAGGACATGCCATAGCACAAGCTTTGCAGCCTATACACATACTATCATCGATTGCTACTATTCCCCATTTTATTTTCATTGTTGCACCGGTTGGACAAGCTTTAAGACAAGATGGATTAGAACAATGATTGCAAGAAATAGAAGTGTAGTAAGCAAAAACACTTTGTTCAAAACTTCCATCTTCTTTAGCTGTCCAATTTCCCCCTTCAGTCTCAAACACACGGCGAAAATTAACCCCCACAGGCATATTTTTATAATCCTTGCAAGAAAGTGAGCAAGTCCTACAGCCTACGCATTTGCTTTGATCTAGCATAAAACCAAATTGTGAATTTTCTTCTAATTTCATCTTTTTCTCCTTAAACTTTTGCAATTTCAACTAAAATAGAATGTTGTCCATTTCCTTTAGAAATAGCAGTTGGTACTATACTTGCCAAAGAATTCACACAAGTTCCCACATCGATACCATTTTCATATTTTGCCCATGCACCTTGTGGTGTTACTGCACAACCTGGTATGATTTTTGGAGTAACTTTTGCAATGCCTTGTATGATTCCTAAGTCATTTCTTACTTGCGCCACATCGCCCGTTTTGATACTTCTTTGCTCTGCATCTATGGTATTTATCCAAATTTCTTGTGGATTAGCTTCTCTAATTTGTGGAATTTCCCAAAAGCTAGAATGTGTTCTACCTTTGTAGTGATAGCCAAAAAATTGCAAAGGATATTTTTGTTTTAATGGATCTAAAATCCCTTCTCTTTGGCTTTCAAAAACAGGAATAGGCACTATTTGTTGTCCTTCTTTTAATTTCCAAGTTTTTTGCATTTGTGCAAGTTTTGTGCTATAAATTTCTATCTTTCCGCTAGGAGTTTTTAAAGGATTATTGATAGGATCTTTTATAAAACTTTGTAATGCCACTACAGGTTTTACAGGCTCAAATTTTACAAGTCCTTTTTCGCACATTTCTTCAAAACTAGGCAAAAGTGGATTTTTTTTCATACTTTCTTCATAAAGGTATTTTAGCCAATCTTTTTGTGTTCTTCCTTCGCTAAATTCTTTTTCTATGCCAAGTCTTTTAGCAAGTTCAAGACACATTTCATAAATAGGTTTTGCTTCGCCAACTGGCTCGATAGCTTTTTGACAATAAATAATATAAGGCTTATTGCTATAATATCCTGCGCTAGGTCTTATAAAATCTTCTTGCTCCAGCATAGTTGCATCAGGTAAGATATAATCTGCGTAGTTATTTGACGGAGTTCTAGTTACATTAACATCTACTATACACTCACACAAATTCTCATCGCTTAAAATATCATGCACTTCTTTAATGGTGCTGTGCTGATTTGTAAGACAATTTCCTGCTGTATTGAAAATAAATTTGATATTTTGTTTTAATTGTGTTGTGTCACGCACCCCATCACTAATATCTGTCATTTCTTTTCCGCGATAAATAGCTTCTGTAAATAAAAAACAAGGAATAGAATCTTTTATTGGATTTTTAAAAGGCATACCCATTATATCATATGTTTTACTTGACCCTGTTCGACATCCTGTATTTGTCCCTTCTATGCCAATATTTCCTGTAATACAAGCTAGAGTTGCTATCGCCCTTGCATTTTGTTCTCCATTTGAATGTCTTTGCACTCCCCAACCTTGTTCTATAAAACAAGGCTTTATGGTGGCAATTTCTCTTGCAAGTTGAACTATGCGGCGTGCTGGAATTTTTGTAATCTTGCTAGCCCAATCAGGAGTTTTTTCTACTCCATCGTTTAGTCCTAAAACATAGCTTTCATAGCTTGAGTTTTGGTTGTATCTTGTGGCAGAGTATTTTCGCTAAAGCTTATGGTGTATTTATCAAGAAAAGTTCTATCAAGCAAATCTTTTTATCATCACATAAGTTAGCACAGCAATCAAAGCTGCATCGGTTCCTGGTGCTAAAGGCTTTTTGATAAGCATAGCCTACTCCACCACCTCCCATTCTAGTTTCAACATGATTTGCTCCAAAAAATATAGCTAATTTTGCAGAGCGTAAAGTGTATATATCGCTAGCAGGAGATCCACCATAGAAAAAATTCATAGCATTTGAAATTTGAGCCGTAGAATAAGAATTATGATAATTTAAATAACCACCATAAAGACTTAAAAGTCTAGCCCATGGACCTTGTGTACAGCGATTAATTATTGTTCCTGTTGTTCCTGTTGCATAATTTATATAAAAGGCTTCATTGCCGTATTTTTCTTTAATTTCTTGCATTTTGGCAGAAATTTCATCAAAAGCTTGTTCCCAAGAAATAGGCATAAATTTACCTTCACCTCTTTTTCCCACTCTTTTTAATGGTCTTTTTAAGCGATTTGCATTGTAAACTTTATATCTTGAGCTTCTACCTCTAATACAGGCTCTTGCTTGACGATTATCAAAGCTATCATCACCTTCATTATCAGTACTGACATATTTAATAATTCCATCTTGAGTATGCACTTTTACAGGACATTTTGTTCCGCAATTTACATTACATCCAGCCCATTTGCTGATCAATGGTGGAGTTTTTAATAAATTTGCACTTAGACTTATAGGACTTAAGGTTAAGCCGCCAAACAAAGAACTCCATTTTAAAAAATCTCTACGATTTTGTTCCATGTTATCTCCTTACATTTATGTGACAAAAGTAATTGCGATTATAATACAAATAATAATTTTATTCAATTAAAATTAAGACTTTAAAACTCCTAAATATAGGCTTTATAATGGATTTTTCGTTTATGAATTTAACTTCAAAAAATAAAAATTTGAATAATATAATGATAAAAATTTATTAAAATAGTATTTAAATATAAATTTATAACTAAAATATAACTTTATCCCCCGTATAGGCTTGCGAGTTGAGTTTTTTTGTTTTATAATTTTGTGCGTTATTAAAATAAAAAGGTTTTTTATGTTGAGATTTTTAATTTTTGCAATGTTGTTGTTTGTGAATTTAGAAGCAAAAATCCCAAAAGATACACTTATTATAGCAGTTGAAAATGAAATCGCAAGGATAAATCCTGCTTATAGTGAGGATCATGATGCAGTGATTAATCTTGTATTTTCAGGGCTTACGCGTTTTGATGAAAATATGAGTTTAAAACCTGATTTGGCTAAGTCTTGGGATGTTAGTAAAGACGGGCTTGTTTATGATATTTTTTTAAGAGATGATGTTTTATGGCATGATGGAGTCAAATTTAGTGCTGATGATGTGAAATTTAGCATAGAAGCCTTTAAAAATCCTAAAAACAATTCTTCTGTTTATGTCAATTTTGAAGACATTAAAAGTGTGGAAATTTTAAATCCTTCTCATGTAAAAATCACACTTTTTAAACCTTATCCTGCATTTTTAGATGCTTTAAGCATAGGAATGCTTCCTAAACATTTGCTTGAAAATGAGAATTTAAACACAAGCTCTTTTAATCAAAATCCTATAGGTACAGGTCCTTATAAATTTGTAAAATGGAAAAAAGGTGAATATGTTGAATTTAAAGCTAATGAACATTTTTATCTTGATAAGGTAAAAACTCCAAGACTTATTATAAAACACATTTTTGATCCTTCTATAGCTAGTGCTGAGCTTAAAAATGGCAAGATAGACGCAGCTTTAATCGATGTTTCTTTGCTAAATATTTTTAAAAATGATGAAAATTTTGGAATTTTACGTGAAAAATCGGCTGATTATCGGGCTTTAATGTTTAATTTTGATAATGAATTTTTAAAAGATTTAAAAGTAAGACAAGCTTTAAATTATGCAGTTGATAAAGAAAGTATAGTAAAAAATCTTTTGCATGATTATGCTTTTGTAGCTAATCACCCTTTAGAGCGTTCTTGGGCAAATCCTAAGAATTTTAAAATTTACAAATATGATCCTAAAAAAGCCGAGGATTTACTTGTAAATGCAGGTTTTAAGAAAAATAAAGATGGAAATTTTGAAAAAGATGGGAAAATTTTAGAATTTGAAATTTGGGCGATGAGTAATGATCCTTTAAGGGTAAGTTTAGCTGGAATTTTGCAAAGCGAATTTAGAAAAATAGGAGTTGTAAGCAAGGTAGTGGCTAAACCTGCTGGAAGTTTTGATTATTCTAAAGTAGATAGTTTTTTAATAGGCTGGGGAAGTCCTTTAGATCCTGATTTTCACACTTTTAGGGTATTTGAAAGTTCGCAAGATAGTGCTTTAAATGATGAGGGTTGGAATTTTGGACATTATCATGATAAAAAAGTGGATATAGCCTTGCAAAAAGCAAGAAATACTTCAAATTTGGAAGAGAGAAAAAAATATTATAAAGATTTTATAGATGCTTTGTATGAAAATCCTCCTTTTATCTTTTTAGCCTATCTTGATTTTGCTTTAGTTTATAATAAAGATTTAAAAGGTATCAAAGCAAGGACTTTAGGTCATCATGGAGTGGGTTTTACTTGGAATGTTTATGAGTGGAGTAAATAGTGCTAAAACGCTTAGTTTTTAGTCTTGTCGTAGCATTTTTTAGCACTTTTTTATGTTTTGCTTTGCTTTATTTTAGTAAAGGCGGTATAGCTTATGTTAATGGAGTTAATTCACAAAGTAAAGAATTTATTCAAAGAATAGAACAAAATTTAGGGCTTGATAAGCCTTTGCTAGAGCAGTATAAAATTTGGCTTTTTAAGGCTTTAAAAGGAGATTTAGGGGTTTCTTTTTTAAGTGGAGAAAGTGTTTTAAAGCTTATAAAAGAAAGAATTTTTAATACTTTTATTTTGGGTTTTAGTGCCTTAATGCTTTTATTTTTACTCAGTGTTTTTTTGGCACTTTTAGGATATTACTATAAAGAAAGTTTTATAGATAAAATCATCACTTTTTTAGCTTTTAATTTTTTTGCTTTACCTCCTTTTGTTTTAGCTTTATTGTTTGTTTTAATTTTTGGAATTTTTTGGAAAATTTTGCCTGTTATGGGAAGTAGTGATATAGGCTTTGAAGATGATTTTTTAAATCGTTTAGAGCATTTGATTTTACCTGTTTTGGTGCTCGTTTTATCACATTTGGCGTTATTTTTAAGGATTGCTAGAAATTTTATCAATGAAAGTTTTTCTCAAATTTTTATTCAAAATTTATATGCTAGAGCTTTGAGGGAAAAAGATATTTATTTTTTAGTTTTGAAATATTCTTTAAGTCCTATTGTGGCTTATTTTGGGGGAAGTGCTTTAAGTTTTATGATGGGAACTTATGTGGTAGAAAGTGTCTTTGCTTACGAGGGGCTTGGGTCTTTACTTTTTAAAAGTATTATTTTTAAAGATTATCCTGTTGTGCTTGCGCTTATATTTTTTAGTGTTTTGCTTGCAGCATTTTTTACATTTTTAAGTGATATTGTAGCTAGGATTTTAAATCCTAGATTAAGAAGGCTTGATTTTGTTTAAATTTCTTATCATACTTGCGCCTTTAATTTTTTTGTTTTTATGCGCCTTGTTCGCACCTTTTTTGACTCCTTTTGATATTTTAAGCACTCATTTAGAAAATTTGCATCAAGCTCCTAATTTTACTTATATTTTAGGGACTGATTTTTTAGGCAGGGATTTGTTTTCTCGTTTGCTTTTTGCTTTGAGAAATTCTTTGATTATAGGTGTTGGTGGATCTTTATTGTCTATTATTTTTGCTTTGTGTTATTTGTTTTTAGCACGATGTTTTTTTTATATTTTTTGGATGCGTATTTTAGAGTTTTTTTTAGCCTTGCCTGCTTTTTTACTTATGATGTTTTTTCAAAGCATGATAACTTCTGATGTGTTTTTGATGATTTTTTTAATCGCTTTAATTCATTGGTGTTTCATAGCAAGAATTATAGAAAGTGAATTAAAAAGACTTGAAAATTTAGATTTTTACAAAGCAAATATAGTGCTTGGAAGAACTAAATTTAGAGCTTTTTTTAAAGATTTAATACCCGCTTTAAAAACACTGATTTTTACACTTTTTATATTTAATATTGTTCATGCTATAGCCACAGAAGCTACTTTGAGTTTTTTTGGACTGGGCTTAGGATTTGAAATTCCAACTTTAGGTACTCTTTTGAGTGAGTCTTCAAAAGCAGTTTTTATAGGTGCTTGGTGGATGATACTTTTTCCACTTTTAAGCTTGCTTTTGTTGTTTTTACCTCTTTTATGGTTGGGTAATTTTTTACAAAAAATTTGGGGTATAAGATCTTGAAGGTAAGAAATTTAAATATCAGTTTGAAGAATAATTTATTGCTTAAGGATATTAATTTAGATATAAAAACAGGCAAAACTTTAATGATACTAGGACAAAGTGGAGTGGGTAAAAGCTTGTTAGGAAAAGCTTTGGTAAGACTTTTAGATTCTAATTTCACAATAAGTTTTGATGAATTAAGTTTTCATAATTCTTGTATTTTTAATTTTAACAAAGAAGAACTTAGAGATTTTCGTTCTAAGGTGGCACTTGTTTTACAAGATGCAGAGCTTAGTCTTTATCCTTATTTGGATATCGGAAATTTATGTCATCTTGTTTTAAAAACTCATACAAAATTAAAACAAAAAGAAAGAAAAGATTACGCTTTTTCTTATTTTAAAAAATTAGGATTTGAAAATCTTGATCGTTTATGGCATTCTTATGCTAATGAATTAAGTTTGGGTATGGCAAGAAGGGTGAGCCTAGCTTTAGCATTATTAAATCAACCCCAAATTTTAATTTGTGATGAAATCACAGCTTCTTTGGATAAAGAAAACGCTTCTAAGATCATATCGATTTTAGAAGAATTAAAAAATACTACAGCCTTAGTTTGCATCACTCATGATTTAAATTTGGTAAATTCTTTAGCAGATGAAATTCTTATGCTAGAAAAAAATAGTTCAAATTTATATAGTTTAGATGAGTTTTTAAGGTATTATAATGCTTAAAGTTTGTAATTTAAGTAAGTTTTATGAGCTTAAAAAGCATTGGTATTTAAAAAAAGAAAGACATATTGTTTTTGATAATATCAATTTTTCTTTAAATGAAAATGACAATTTAATGATTTTAGGTAAAAGTGGTGCAGGTAAAAGTACATTAGCTAGAATTCTTTGTTTTTTAGAAGATCCAAGCGAGGGTGAGATATGGTATGAAAATCTTAACTTACACAAGCTTGATAAAAACAAACAGAGACTTTTAAGAAAGCAAATTCAGTATTGCTTTCAAGATCACAAAATGACTTTAAACCCTTATAAAAAAATCAAAAATCTTATACAAGATGGTTTGGAAAATTTTAATTTACAAAAGAATGATGACTTGATTTTAGAATTTTTTGATTTTTTTAGTCTAAAAAAACAAATTTTAGAACAAAAACCCTATGAATTAAGCGGAGGAGAAGCCACGCGTGTAGGTCTTATCCGTGCTTTGGTTTTAAATCCTAAATTGTTGATTTTAGATGAAATTACTTCAGCGCTTGATATTAAAACTTCTAAAGAAATTTTAACTTTTTTATATGACTATCAGCAAAAAAATAATATTTCTTATATATTTATAACCCATCAAAGTGATCTTTTTTATAAATTTAATCATAAAAAATTAAAACTTTAAAAAAATATTTTTTAATATAAGTTTCAATATAGAAAGTTTAGAGTAAAATAAAGAAAAGTGTAAATTTAATTTTTGTTGTGGAGTGATTAAAGTGCTTTAAAAAAGGAGAATAAATGTCTCATATAGATGCTTCGCATCCTTATTTTGGTATTTTTTTAATGCTAGTACTTGCTAGTGTTATTTTTTTTGGACTGGTTTTTTTAGCTTCAAAAATTGGTAATAATTTTGCCGCAAAAAATCGCAAAAAATTAGGACTTGGAATTTATGAATGTGGTCCTATTCCTGTTAAACAAGCTAACAAGATTAACTCTCAATTTTTCATCATCGCCTTAATCTTCATACTTTTGGATATAGAAGTTGTGTTTTTATTTCCTTGGGCTTTGATTTTTAAAGATTTAGGTTGGTTTGGGCTTTTAGAAGTTTTTGTTTTTATCGTACTTTTAGGAGTTGGATTTTTATATGCTTATAAAAAAGGAGCGTTTGCATGGCAGAGCATCAAGTAAATTATGCAAGTGGTTTGCCCGTCGTTTTAACTAGCGTTGATAAACTAGTTCAATGGGGTAGGAGTAATTCTTTATGGGCTTTATCTTATGGACTTGCCTGTTGTGCGATTGAGATGATGGCGGCTGGGGGTTCAAGATATGATTTTGATAGATTTGGAACGATTTTTAGAGCTTCGCCACGTCATAGCGAAGTGATGATTATCGCAGGAACTTTATGTAAAAAACACGCTGAATTTACAAGAAGACTTTATGATCAAATGCCTGATCCTAAATGGGTGATTTCTATGGGAAGTTGTGCCAATACAGGTGGTATGTTTAATACTTATTCTACTGTTCAAGGAGTGGATAGAATTATACCTGTAGATATTTATGTACCAGGCTGTGCTCCACGCCCCGAAAGTTTTCAGTTTGCTTTGATGATTTTGCAAAAAAAGATTCGCAAAGAAAAAGCAAGTCGCAAGATCGCACCTAAAAGGTTGGTATGATGAGAAAGTATAGCGATAAAAAAAATGCTCAAACTCAAAATTACTATAAAGATAGATTTTATCACGCACCACACACTGTAAAATCTGATGTTAATGAAAGTGTTTTTAAAGATGATTTTGAAGTTTTAAAAACTCAAGTAGAAATTTTAAATTCCTTTATAGAGCTTGATTTTTGGGTAATAGAAATTAAAAAAGAAGACAATGTTAAAACCTTGCAAATGCTTAAAACTTTAGGGTATTTAAGTTTTACAGAGGCAAGTGCTATTGATTTTATAGCAGATAGAAATGGTTTTGAAGTGTTTTATCAGCTTTTAAATTTAGAAAAAAAATTAAGAGTGAGAATAAAAACTTTTGTAGGTGTAAAAGAGCGTTTGCAAAGCGTGGCTCATGTTTTTAAAGGGGCAAATTGGAGTGAGAGAGAAATTTATGACATGTTTGGAATTTTCATCATAAATCATCCCAATTTAAAACGCATTTTAATGCCTGATGATTGGTTTGGACATCCGCTTTTAAAAACTTATCCTTTAAAGGGTGATGAGTTTGCAAGATGGTATGAGATTGATAAAATTTTTGGTAAAGAATATCGTGAAGTAGTGGGTGAAGAACAAAGAGATTCTGGTTTTGTTGATGATAAAGATACGCTAAATTTTGCAAGACTTTATCATGAAGTGTCAAAAGGTGGTCAAAAGAAGGAAATTTCCTTTAAACAAGAATATCAAGAAGATGAAGGCGTAGCTTTTGTAAAAAAAGTAAAACGTGATGAAGCAAAAATTTTAGAGAAAAGGCGTTAAAATGCAAATTCCTAGCAAGTTAAAACCTTATTATGAAAATATAACTTTTGAGCAAGAAGACTCAAAAATGATTATCAATTTAGGCCCTCAACACCCTTCAGCACATGGAAATTTACGTCTTATTTTAGAACTTGATGGAGAGCAAGTTGTAAAAGCGCGTCCTTGTATAGGTTATATGCATCGTGGTATGGAAAAAATGGCTGAAAATATGATTTATCAAGAATTTATTCCTACTACTGATAGAATGGATTATATCGCTGCTTCAGCGAATAATTATGCTTATTGTGCAGCGGTTGAAAAGCTTTGTGGTTTAGAGATTCCACGCCGTGCAGCAGTGATACGCATGATACTTTTAGAATTAAACCGTATTGCATCACATTTGCTTTGGCTTGCCACTCATGCGCTTGATATTGGTGCGATGAGTGTGTTTTTGTATTGTTTTAGAGAACGTGAGTATGTTTTGGATTTGATAGAAAAGTATTGTGGCGCAAGGCTTACGCATTCTTCTATGAGAATAGGTGGGGTTATGCTTGATTTACCTGAAAATTATCTAGAAGAAATGCTTGCATTTTGTGATAAATTTCCAAATGATCTAAAAGATTATGAAGATCTTTTAGATGATAATAGAATTTGGCGTTTAAGAACTGAAAATGTAGGTGTGGTTACTAAAGAGCAAGCCTTAAATTGGGGTTGTACAGGTGTGATGTTAAGAGGAAGTGGTATAAAATACGATATACGCAAAGAAGAGCCTTATTTGCTTTATAATGAAGTTGAATTTGGTGTGCCTTATGCTACACAAGGGGATTCTTATGCAAGATATAAAGTTTATATGCAAGAATTTCGTGAAAGTTTGAAAATCCTTAGGCAATGTGCCACGCTTTATAAAGATACTCCACCTGAAATTTTAGCTACGCATCCTGAGTATGTAAGTGCTTCAAAGGAACAAATTTTAACGCAGAATTATTCCTTAATGCAACATTTTGTTTTAATCACTCAAGGTTTAAAACCTCCTAAAGGCGAAGTTTATGTGCCTACCGAAAGTCCAAAAGGTGAGCTTGGCTTTTTTATCCATAGTGATGGTACAGGAAGACCTTATCGTTTAAAGGCTAGAACGCCTAGTTATTGGCATTGTGCGTTTTTTGAAGAAATGCTTGTAGGTACTTATTTGGCTGATGTTGTAGCCATTATGGGTAATGTAAATATAGTTTTAGGTGAGATAGATCGATGAGAAGAGTAGATTTAAGAAAAAGCAAAGAGCTTTTTGAAGATTTAGCACAAATCATAAAAGAAGCAAAACAAGGCGAGGTTTTAGTGGTGCTTTTTGAAATCGGCGATTTTTCTCCTGTTGAAAAAAGTTTTTCTTTTGTAAAAGAACAAGGCTGTGAGCTTTTAAATTCTTTGAAATTTAATCAAGTGGATTGGACTATTGTTATAAAAAAGGAGAGGGTATGATTTATGATAATGCTCTTTGTTTTTTAGATATGCCAAGCCTTAAAAACAAAAATTTATGTGAAAAAATAGGTGTAAATAGTATTAATATTTCTTGTTTGGAAGATAAAAATTTAAAAGCTAAATTTTACAAATGCGAAATTGCAAGTTTGAGTTTTGTTTTAGCCTTGCTTTGTAAATTAAGCGATGAAGGACAATTTAGCGATTTAGATGAGGGATATTTAAGTGCTGAATCTTGCTTTGGAGAGGAAGAAGCAGGTGAAGTGCTTGCTTTTTTAAAAGAGGCTAAGTATTTAATTATAGATAAAAATATCCATTTTTATAAAGATAGCGAAAATATCAAATATTTTTTGAATTTCTTAAGCGTAAAATATGAATTAAAGATTTTAGATAGCGATGAAGAAGAATGCGATTTTAAAAAGGCAAAATTAAACACCTTAAAAGAACTAGATAATTATGATGGTTTAGTGCTTTTTAGAGCAAATTTGCAAGATAAAAATTTACATTGTTCAAAGCAATTTTTACAAATTGCAAAATGCAAAGATCAAAGTGAAGTTAAAATTTTGGCTAAAGATTTTAGTTTTAAAACCAAGCTTTGTTTAGATGAAAATTTACAAGGCACCATAGCTTTTTTAAATTATGAAAACAATGGTTTTGATTTTACTCCAATTCGCATAAAGGAAGCAAAATGACAGTTAAGATTAATGGTATAAATTGCGCCTTTGAAGAAGGCGAATATATTTTAAATATAGCAAGAAGAAATGATATTTTTATCCCAGCGATTTGCTATCTTTCAGGCTGTAGTCCTACTTTGGCTTGTCGTATGTGTATGGTTGAAGCTGATGGTAAAAAGGTATATTCTTGCAATACTAAAGCAAAAGAGGGTATGGTTGTAGAAAGTGATTTAAAAAATCTTTGGGATGAAAGAAATGAGATCATGCAAGCTTATTGTATCAATCATCCTTTAGAATGTGGAGTTTGCGATAAATCAGGCGAGTGTGAATTGCAAAATTTCACTCATAAAAGTCGTGTAAATGTTCAAAAACATTGGATTAAAGACACGCATAAACCGCATAAACATTGGGGAATGATTAATTACGATCCCGCACTTTGCATAGTATGTGAGCGTTGTATTACAGTTTGTAAGGATAAAATCGGCGAAAGTGCTTTAAAAACCGTTCCTCGTGGCGGAGATAGTGTGGATAATAGCTTTAAAGAGAGCATGGGAAAAGATGCTTATGCGATTTGGACTAAATTTCAAAAAAGTTTGATAGGTCCTGCAAATGGCGACACGCTTGATTGTTCATTTTGTGGGGAATGTACAAGCGTATGCCCAACAGGAGCTTTGATAGGTTCGAAATTTCAATACACTTCAAATATTTGGGAACTTAAAAGAATCCCTGCTTCAAATCCGCATTCAAGCGATTGTGAGTTGATGTATTATGATATTAAGCAAAGTGGTATTAGCAATCAAAAAGAAAAAATTTATCGTGTGAGTAATGATTTTGCCTTTGCGAGTTTAAATAAGGCTGCAAGATTTGCTTTTGATACGCAAAATGAGGCAGATAAAGATGAAAAAGCCTTTAAAGAACTTGTGGAGCTTTTTGAGAAAAATGAAATTAAAAACATTAAATTTAATAGTTTTATTACCAATGAAGAAGCTTTGATTTTACAAAATTTAAAAAAGAAATTTAATCTTTCTTTGATCAATGAAGAAGCTTTGAAATTTAAAGAATTTTTACAAGAATTTATCGCTAATTCTGGCGAGTTTTATAGTGCTAATACTCAAGATATAACAAAAAGTGATTTTTTGGTTGTGGCTGGAATGCTTTTAAGATATGATGCTCCAACACTTAGCTATAAAATCAATAATGCTTTAGTGATGAATAAAGGCTCAGGGCTTTATTTTCATCCTATGGAAGATATGGGTATAGCAAAATATTCTAAAAATTTTATTTCACACATTCATAAAAGTGGCGATGAAGAGCAAATTTTATATTTTTTACTTCAAAAATTTAGCCAAGATGAAGGTATTAAAACTCATTTAGCAGAGTTTTTTGTTAGTGAAAATAAAGAAATAGAAGAAAGTATCAACGAAGAAGTTGTAGAGCAAGTCATAGAAAAAGATGAAGAAGGCAATGAAATCCAAAAAGAAGTAAAAAAAGTCGTGCCTAAGAAAGTGAAAAAAATCATAGAAGTGCAACGCTCTATTTTTGCTAAAAATTTAGGCATAGATGAAGATAAATTAGAAGATTTATTGCTTAAAAAAGCAAATTTTACTCTTGTTATAGGGAGTGATTTTTATTTTCATAAAAATGCGAAAAAACTTGCTAAATTACTTGCTTTGATCCAAAATACCACTCCTTTTAAAGTCTTTTTAAATCCTACGCATACCAATACCTTAGGTGTGGCCATGATTTGCGATTTGGATAAAAACACACAAGAAGGCAAGACTTTAGGTTATAATGAAAAAGGTGATTTTAGTTTTTCTTATGAAGAGCATGCAAATTTAGCTAGTGCGAGTTTAAATCAGCAAGAAGGAACTTTTTTAAATTACGATAAAAGAGTGGTGCCAACTAACGCTGCTTTAGAATTTAAGGGATATTTTTTAAATGATTTAGCTAATGCTTTAGGTTTTGATGAGGAATATACCATAAATTATACTAAGAGACTCCCTATAAATAAAGGTTTTTCTCCGATTGATTTTGATCATTTAGACAATTTTTATACCAATGCAGGCGATTGTAAAAGGGGATATGAGCTTAATTTAGAATGTTTTAAACAAGTTGCTAAAAAAGAATTCATCTCTCCAAATTTTGAAAATTTAAACCCAAAAGAAGATGAAATTTTGCTTTATAGTGCTAATCCTAGCTATCAATTTGGTAGATTTTCAAATCGTGCTAGTGCGATTAATGAGGTGATTTTTTTAGGTGTAAGTGAAAATTTAGCTAAAGAGAAAAATTTAAAAGATAAAGATCTTGTAAAACTTAAAATAAAAGATAAAGAATTAAGCCTTAGTGTGCGTGTGGATAAGGATATAAAAAATGGAGCTTTCTTACCGTATTTTGATGAAAAACTTGACACGCTAAGCTTTTTTGATGAAAGATTTGTTGTGGCGAATTTAGAAAAATTAGGAACAAACCATGAGTGATTTTGCTTTTTTTGCTTTAGAGGCTTTGATTAAATGTATTATTGTCATTGCAATATTTGCGAGTTTAGCAGGTCTTGCAACTTATGCTGAAAGAAAAGTTTTAGCTTATTTTCAAAGACGCATAGGGCCTGATATGGTAGGGCCTTTTGGGCTTATTCAACTTGTAGCTGATATGATAAAACTTTTTACTAAAGAAGATATAATCCCTTCAAATTCGCAAAAATTTATTTTTGCTATAGCACCTTTGATTTCTGCTATTTGTGCTTTTGTTTCTTTAGCGGCTATTCCTATGCTACCTGAATTTACTTTATTTGGAAGGGTGATTCAGCCTATAGTGGCAGATATCAATGTAGCTTTGCTTTTTGTCATCGGCACTTCAGGACTTTGCTTTTATGCGGTGTTTTTGGGTGGACTTGCAAGTAATAATAAATGGTCGATTTTAGGGGCTGCAAGAGGGCTTGTAGCGATTATTTCCTATGAAAGCGTAGGAGCTTTGGCTTTGATTGCTATTGTAATGCTTGTAGGTTCTTTTTCTTTGGTGGATATTAACAATTATCAAAGTGATGGATTTTTTTCTTGGCTTATTTTTAAACAGCCCTTGGCTTTTGTGCTTTTTATAATTGCTTTATTTATAGAGACCAATAGAACTCCGCTTTGTTTGACGGAAAATGATGCTGAAATTGTAGCGGGTTATGGAACGGAGTATTCGGGTTTAAGATGGGGTATGTTTTTTATAGGTGAATATGCTTCTATGATAGCTGGAGCTATTTTGGTAACTCTTTTGTTTTTAGGGGGTTTTAATAGCTTTTGGATTATTCCTGGTTGGATTATGATGATAGTAAAATCAAGTTTTATTTTCTTTTGGTATTTTTGGGCAAGAGCTGCTTTTCCGCAATTGCGTCCAGATCAAGTGATGAAAATGTGCTATTTGATCTTAATCCCTTTAGCGGTTTTAAACCTTTTAATCACTGCTTTGGCAGTTCTTTTATAGGAGTTTGATATGAAAAATTATTATTTAGTGGATGAGAAAAGAAAAACTCCTGTTAGCACTTGGGAGAAAATTTCACAAGCTTTGCGTAGAAGCGTTAAACTAGAGCTTTTTGTAGGGCTTTTTGTGATGATGAGAGAATTACTTAAGAGAAATAATAGCGCTACGATTAAATATCCTTTTGAAAAGGTAAAGCTTGACAATCGTTACCGTGCTGTTCATCGTTTGATGCGTTTTATAGAAAGCGAAAATGAAAGATGTATAGGTTGTGGGCTTTGCGAAAAAATTTGCATTAGCAATTGTATTAGAATGGAAACTTCTTTAGATGAAAATGGGCGTAAAAAAGTAGGAAATTATAGTATTAATTTAGGGCGTTGCATTTATTGTGGTTTTTGTGCTGAGGTTTGCCCTGAACTTGCTATAGTGCATGGAACAGAGTATGAAAATGCAGCTGAGCAAAGGTCTTATTTTGGCTATAAGCAAGATTTTTTAACTCCTATTGATAAGCTTAAAAATCAAGTTGAATTTGAAGGAGCGGGAAGCCTTAGAAAAGATGCTGATTTATTGGTGGTAAAAACACCAAATTATTACGATGTGATGCAAGAAAGAGCCTTAGAAAATCAAAATACACAAGAGCAAGGAGAAAATAAATGATAGAAAATTTGGCTTTTGTATTTTTTAGTGTAGTGGTTTTAGGCTTTTTTGGCATTGCGGTTTTAAGTAAAAATATGCTTTATTCTCTTTCGGCTTTAGCGGGTGGAATGGTGTTTTTATCGGGATTTTATTTTTTACTTGATGCAGAGTTTTTAGGCGTGATACAAATTATTGTTTATAGTGGAGCTGTGCTTGGACTTTATAGTTTCGCGATGATGTTTTTTGATGCTTCTAAAGAATTTAAAGAACAACTTAAAGCTAAAAAAAGTTTTTTTACTTTGGTAGTTTTAAGTGCAATTTTACTTTTGGCTATGCTTATAGGTTTTAAATACCAAAATATCAGCACGGATTTGCCTTTAAATGATCCTGCTTTGTTTGATTTTAATAAACAACTGGCTTTAGCGATTTTTTCAAAATATCTTTTAGCTTTTGAATTTATAGCTATTTTGCTTTTGATTGCTTTAGTTTGTGCTATCACTCTTACTCATAAAGAGCTTACAAAGGAAAAACAATGATAGAAAAGTATTTTTTTGTCGCTATTTTAATGTTTGTTATAGGGCTTGTAGGGATTTTAAAAAGACAAAATCTCATTATGCTTTTTATTTCGAGTGAAATTTTATTAAATAGTGCTAATTTAGCCTTGGTAGCAGCTTCTAAAATGCACAATGATTTAAATGGACAGGTTTTTGCACTTTTTATCATGGGTGTAGCGGCTTGTGAAGTAGCTGTTGGTGTAGCTTTGTGTGTGCTTTGGTATAGAAGAAAAGGCACTTTAGAGTTAAAAAGTTTAAAAGAAGTGGAGGCTTAGTATGCAAAATTTGGCTTTGATTTCTCTTTTTAGTCCTTTTATAGCTTTTTTGTTTGCAAGTTGTTTTGCTTTGAGTGAGAAAAAACAATTTGTAGGGATAATTTGCTCACTTCTAATAGCTTTGAGTGCTTTTTGTTCTTTGTATTTGCTTTTTTGCAATGAAGCTTTTAATGTGAGTTTGTTTGAATGGTTTGCTGGAGTAAATTTTGGCTTTGATATAGATGCCATTTCGCTTACTATGATGAGTGTTGTAGGTATTGTAGCTACTTGTGTGCATTTTTATAGTATTTTTTATATGGCTCATGATGAAGGTTTTAATAAATTTTTTGCTTATTTGGGGCTTTTTGTCTTTTCTATGCTTTTTTTAGTTATGAGTGATAATTTCTTAGGACTTTTCGTAGGTTGGGAAGGCGTTGGGCTTTGCTCTTGGTTGCTCATAGGTTTTTGGTATAAAAACGATACTTATTCTTTTGCAGCTAATGAAGCTTTTATTATGAATCGTATTGCGGATTTGGGTATGCTTTTAGGAATTTTTTGGCTTTATTTACAAGCAGGAACTTTAAAATATGATGAAGTTTTTTCCATGGCACAAAGCCTAGATCGCAACGCTTTGATCTTAATCGCAACTTGTTTATTTATAGGGGCTATGGGAAAATCTGCACAATTTCCTTTTCACACTTGGCTTGCTGATGCTATGGCAGGGCCAACTCCTGTTTCTGCATTAATCCATGCAGCAACCATGGTAACAGCGGGGGTTTATTTGGTAATTCGTGCTAGCACGCTTTATGATTTAGTTCCTGAGGTTTCTTATATTATTGCCTTACTTGGAGCTTTTGTAGCGATTTTTGCAGCCTCTATGGCTTTGGTGGCTAGGGATTTAAAACGCATTATTGCTTATTCTACCTTATCGCAACTTGGATATATGTTTGTGGCTGCAGGACTTGGGGCTTATGGTATAGCTTTATTTCACTTAGCTACACATGCTTTTTTTAAATCTTTACTTTTTTTAGGTGCTGGAAATGTAATGCATGCTATGAATGATAAATTAGACATTAAAAAAATGGGTGGACTTTTTAAACCTTTAAAATTTACAGCTATTTTGATGTGTATAGGATCTTTAGCTTTAGCAGGAATTTATCCTTTTGCAGGATTTTTCTCTAAAGATTTGATTTTAGGATATTCTTTCATTTCTTTTCACCATGGTATTTTTTTGGTGCTTTTAATCGCAGCTTTTTTAACAGCATTTTATAGCTTTAGACTTTTAATGTTGGTATTTTTTACCCCTGCAAGGCATGATGAACATCCACATGAAGCAAGTAAAATCGCACTTTTAGCTATGAGTCCTTTGATGGTTTTAGCTATTATTGCAGGATTTTTTGAACATAGTTTTTTTGAATATTTAAGCACAAAATTAGTTTTTATCGATGCGCAAAATCAAATTGTAATGATTTGTGCGAGTGTAGCAGCTATTTTGGGTGTAATTTTGGCTATTTTTGCTTATAAAAATTCTTGGTTTAAAGAAAATATTGAAGAAAATAAAATTCACAAACTTTTAAGTAATGATTATTTTATTCCTAGATTCTATCATCAATTTATTGTTTCAAAATATGAAAGCTTATGTGCGATTTTAAAACATTGTGATCTTTATATTTTTGATAGAATAGTTGAAAAAATTGCTTTTTATTCTCAAAATATTTCACAAAAAATGATTATGCCAAACAGCTTAAACTTAATGCTTAGATTTTTGGTGGCAGCTTTTGTGATTTTGTTGATTTTGGTATGGATGGTGTAAAATGCTAAATTATTTGATATTTTTTCCTTTAATTTCTGCTTTTGTGGTTTTGCTTTTAAATCGCGGAGGCGTTAAGGTTTTTAGCGTTGTTGTAAGTTTTATAATTTTGGCTTTAAATTTGGATATTTTTGCGGATTTTTTACAAGGGGCAAGCTTTGATTATAATCTCTCTTTTAAAATTTTGAAATTTTTTAGCTTTCATGTAGGAGTAGACAGTATCGCAATTATATTGATGCTTTTAAGTTCTTTGATGATATTTTTAAGCTTTTTATTTTTAAAGCTGGAACAAAAAGCACTTGTATCTTGTATATTCTTTTTAGAATTTTCCATTATGGGACTTTTTAGCGCAAAAGATGGTTTGTTATTTTATGTTTTTTGGGAATTTTCTCTTTTGCCTTTGCTTTATATTATGGGAGTTTATAGTAAAGATTTTAGAGCAGGGGTGAAATTTTTTATCTATGCTTTTGCGGGTTCAATTTTAATGCTTGTGGCATTGATTTATCAAGCTTATTTAAATTATCAACTTTTAAACATCTTCACTTTTGACTTAGAAATTTGGAAAAATAATGCCTCGGCAGTAAATTTCACAGAGCAACTTTTACTTTTTGGAGCATTTTTTATCGCTTTTGCTATCAAAGCTCCTTTATTTCCACTTCATACTTGGGCACCTAAGGTTTATGCAAATTCGCCTGTGCTTGTTTCTGTAATGCTTGTAGTTTTTAAAATGGCTCCTTTTGGATTTTTACTTTTTTGTTTACCACTTTTTCCAGATGCGAGTGTGTATTTTATGCCTTTAATTGTAGCTTTATGCATAGTGAGTATCGTTTATAATGCTTTAATTGCTTATAGAGCAGAAAATATTAAAGAATTGATCGCTTATAGTTCTATTTCACATCTTGGTGTGATGATTTTGGGAATTTTTTCTTTAAATGCTTTGGGTATTAGTGGTGCGGTTTTTTATATGTTTGCACACGGTATTGTAACAGGAACTTTATTTTTAATGGTTGAACTTTTATACCAAAGATATCATACCTATGATATTTCTTTTTACCATTCTTTGGCCAAAAAAGCACCTTTATTTTCAATTTTCTTTATGTTAATTTTACTCGCAAGCGTTTCTTTGCCTTTAACTGTTTCTTTTGTGGGAGAGTTTTTAATTCTTTTAGGTATAGCAAAGATTAATTTATTTTACGCTTTGTTGGCAGGTTTGGTGATTATTTTAGGAGCGATTTATATGTTCGCAGTATTTAGAAAAATATTTTTCATGCAAAAACAAAGCTTTATAGAGGGTTTTTCTTTACGTTTTAGAGAAATAGTAGCGCTTGTGTGCATTGTAGTAATGATTTTTGGACTAGGGCTTATGCCAAATATACTTTTAAAGCCGATACAAAAAGATGTGGATAATCTTATAAAAACAATGAATATTAGAGCTGTTGAGCAAAATACTTTAGATTTTTTATCTAAAATAGGAGAGGCAAATGTTAAATAATTTTTTAAATTTAGAACTTTTAAATATAAGCTTATCTTATCCATTTTTATTTTTAATTACAACTGCAATAGTTCTTTTGCTTTGCTCTGGTTTTTGGAAATTTCATCGATCGTTTTATATCGGTATAAGTTCTTTATCTTTAATTGTAAGTGCTTTTTTGATTTTAAATAATGCAAATGCTCAAGGTTTAGAAGCAAAAGCTTTTTTGGCTACTTTAAATAATGATATTGTTTCATTTTATGCTTCTTTGGTGATTTTGTGTTTTTCATTTTTATATCTTTTAATGCAAAAAGAAGAAAATCAGGGTGAATTTTATGCTTTATTTTTATTTGTGATTGCATCTTTGCTTTTGATGGTTTCAAGCTCAAATTTAGTACTTATTTTTATAGGACTTGAAAGTTCTTCTTTAGCACTTTATACTTTAATAGCAATGCGTGGAAGTAATAATGCTATTTCAAGTGCGATAAAATACTTTAGTGTAGCGGCTGTAGGAGCTGGGTTTTTTGTTATGGCTGTAGCTTTTATTTATTTAAAAACAGGAACTTTAGATTTATCTGCTAATTTAGCGTTAAAAAATGAGTTTCAAAAAGATCCCATGCTTTTGGGTGCTGGAGTGATGATTTTTGTTCTTTGTGCAATCAAGCTTTCTTTGGCACCTTTTCATTTTTGGCTTAAAGATGTGTATTATGCAGCACATACAAATTTGGTTGCTTTTATTTCAGTTGTGCCAAAAGTTGCCATGTTGGTTGTGGTTATTCGTTTGTTTGATTTTTTAAATAATACAGGTTTTGAATATATCATAATAGTTCTAGCGATTTTTTCTATGCTTATAGGTGCTTTTGCGGCTCTAAGTCAAAACAATATCAAAAAAATGTTTGCTTATAGTTCTGTAGTGCATTCTTCTTTGGTTTTGGTAGCTTGCATTCCTTTATTAAAAGAACAAAATTTTGATGGAATTTTGCTTGCTATTTTTGGATATTGGACTTTATTTGCTTTTGCAAATTATGCTGTATTTATGATTTTAGGCAATTATGAGAATAATTCTTATGAGAGTTTAAATGGGCTTTTGGTTAAAAAACCTTTAATTGCTTTTTGTTTAAGCATTAGTGTGCTTTCTTTAGCAGGTGTCCCGCCTTTTGGAGTATTTTGGGGTAAATTTATGATTTTAAATACAGTAATTTTAAATGGATATTGGTATTTGGCACTTTTTGTGGCTTTATCTTCTGTTATTATGCTTTATGCGTATTTAAAGATTTTAATTCATGCTTTATTTATGAAAAATGATAGGGTTTATAATATTAAGTTTAGTTTTATACAAAATTTTATTTTAGCTTTTTGTGTTTGTATAAGCACTTTTGCTATATTGTTAATGTTATAAGAGTTTTGCTATAATTATTTTATGAGAATATTATTTTTAATTTTATTAAGTTTTTTAAATGCTTTTGCTTTTGAGCTTGTTTTAAACACGGGTCGCGAAAATAATCAAGCTTTTGCAGTTTTACATGCGAGTAATGATTTAGAATTTACATGTCAAAAATTTATTACCGAATCAAAAGTTCATTTTGAATGTGATATTGTAGGTATGGTTGATAATAAATTAAAAGATCAGAGTTTTTCTGCTTTTGATTTAAAATTTATACAAGAAGCTCAAAAAATTAAAATGATCATTTTGCCAAAAATACAAGCAAGAATGTTTGACACTTCTCAAAATATTTATATAGATAAAGAACTTAGTTCATCAAGTTCGCATAAAAGTAAGGCTTTTACTTTTATTTTTGCACCAGAGCTAGCACCTATTAAAGACTATGATGGACTTGATTTTAATATCAATTTTCCACACGAGAGCTTGCCTTATGTTGGAGCTTTGGATTTAAATTCTGATCCTGTTATTATCCCTCAAAGTGCAGATATTAATACTTATTTACGCATCAAAAAAGAATACGATAAGGCTAATTATAGTCAGGTTGCTATTGATGCGCAAAATGCTATCAATAGATATCGTGGCAGTATTTTTACTAGTGAATTTATACTATATAAATTAAGAGCTCAAAATAAACTTTACACCCAAGATCCAAGCATGCGTGATCAACAAATTTTAGAAAAGATGATTGATGATGCTAAAAATTGGACGCGTACTTTTACAAGTGATAAAAATTTTTCAGAAGTTTTACATATAATGTTAAGAACTTATATCGCTTTAGCCCAGCGTGCTGATGTGGAATATACAATGTCGATTTTGGATAATGAACAACCTAATAATTATTTTACTCAGTTATCAAAACTTGATTATGCAGACTATATTTATAATTTAAATGAAAAAGAAAAAGCTGTAAATATTTATGAAAATACTTATTTTAATACAAAAAATTTAGATTTAGCTGCAAGAGCAGCTATGAGTTTGGCAAAGAATTTGCTTTCAAATGGGCAAGTAAATAAAGCTATAGAGTATATTAACACTATTTTAAAAGCCAATCCTGAATATTTTGGAAAAGATATTCCAAGATCCTTAGAACTTGCTAAATTATTTAATCAAAAAGGACAATTTGATATAAGTGCAAGTATTTATGAAGATGCCTTTGCTAAAATGTCCAAACTTGATCCAAGTTATGAAGAAACTTTAAAAGATTTAGCCTTAGTTTTATCACATACTAACAGATCTAGTGATGCTAAAAAATACCTTGATTTGTATATGGATGATTATTTAGATGGTAGGTATTTAGATGAAATCAAAAAAGCAAGTGATGAGGTATTCTTTGCTTTAGGTGATAATAATGCAAGCTTTTTGCATCAGCGTTATACAGATTTAATGAAGCAATATGCAAATAAAGATGAGAATATTGCAAATAAAGCTTTAGATGAAGATGTTGCACTTTATTATAAAGAGGGAAATTTTAGTGCGATTTTAGCTTATAAAGATCTTATAGAAAGTAAAAAAATTCCAAATGCTACTCAATTTTTAGAGAAAGCAGCTGTTAATGATTTAAAAAATGCGATAAAAGCTGATAATTGTATCAATGCTGCAAATATTTTTATGCGTTTTAGCGCTTATGATATAGGTCAGAAAATTGATAATAAAAAACAAATGTTAGCTTGTCTTATCAGAACTTCTAATGTTGAACAAGCACTTGATTATATAAATAAAAATTATAGCGAAGATTCTATATTTTATGGTCTTCAAAAAGCATCTATTCTTTTTGATAATAAACAATATCCTCAGGTGATTAAAATTTCTAAAGATATAGCTAATTCTAGAATTTTAAAAAGCGATGATGAGAATTTTAAGGCTTATTATTTGCAATTTTTGTCTTTGTTGCGTTTAAATGACTACAATCAAGCCATTAAAATTTTGCAAATTTTAGAAAGTTTTCCAATGAATTTTAGTATGGTAGAAGTCTATGATGCTTTACTTTCTTATGCTAATGATCATAATATGCAAACAACTATTTTAACTTACGCACCTAAGGCCATTGACTATCAAAATTTTAAAGGTATAAATCTTTTTAGTCCTAATTTAGAATTTATGTATCTTGATGCTTTGGCTAAAATCAATAAAAATGAAGAAAGTTTAGCTGTTTTAACAGATTTGCTTAAATTAAAACTTTCAGATGAAGATAGAGCAAGAGCTTTATATATCCAAGCTTTAACTTATGAAAGAATGCAAAATATACAAGCTGAAAAAGAAAGTTTAAAACAATGTCTTGAAATCAAAAGTGTTTCAAATTGGCAGAATTTATGTAAGAGTAAAAATCAAATTTTAAATCAATAAGTAAATTTAGAGATAACTAGCTTTTTAGCTAGTTATCTAAGGTTAAAACCTCTTCTTCTTAACATCTTCTAAGATATTATTAGCTATATCACTTACTGTACTAGAAATAATAGCTGATTCATTAGCAATTTCAACATTATCTTTAGTAGTTTGATCAATTTGTGCTACGCTATCATTGATTTGAGTAATACCTGCAGTTTGTTCTTTAATACTTTCTGCCATATCATTGATAGATTGAACAAGTAAATTAGTATTAGCTTCTATTTCAGATAAAGACTTTTGAGTTCTCTCAGCTAG
>NZ_MJYJ01000065.1:0-118852 GCF_001763255.1 Campylobacter sp. BCW_4338 | reverse complement strand
AAAAGGTAAGCTACTAAGAGCGAATGGTGGATGCCTTGACTGGTAAAGGCGATGAAGGACGTACTAGACTGCGATAAGCTACGGGGAGTTGTCAAGAAGCTTTGATCCGTAGATTTCCGAATGGGGCAACCCAATGTATAGAGATATACATTACCTATATAGGAGCGAACGAGGGGAATTGAAACATCTTAGTACCCTCAGGAAAAGAAATCAATAGAGATTGCGTCAGTAGCGGCGAGCGAAAGCGCAAGAGGGCAAACCCAGTGCTTGCACTGGGGGTTGTAGGACTGCAATGTGCAAGAGCTGAGTTTAGCAGAACATTCTGGAAAGTATAGCCATAGAGGGTGATAGTCCCGTATGCGAAAAACAAAGCTTAGCTAGCAGTATCCTGAGTAGGGCGGGACACGAGGAATCCTGTCTGAATCCGGGTCGACCACGATCCAACCCTAAATACTAATACCAGATCGATAGTGCACAAGTACCGTGAGGGAAAGGTGAAAAGAACTGAGGTGATCAGAGTGAAATAGAACCTGAAACCATTTGCTTACAATCATTCAGAGCACTATGTAGCAATACAGTGTGATGGACTGCCTTTTGCATAATGAGCCTGCGAGTTGTGGTGTCTGGCAAGGTTAAGCAAACGCGAAGCCGTAGCGAAAGCGAGTCTGAATAGGGCGCTTAGTCAGATGCTGCAGACCCGAAACGAAGTGATCTATCCATGAGCAAGTTGAAGCTAGTGTAAGAACTAGTGGAGGACTGAACCCATAGGCGTTGAAAAGCCCCGGGATGACTTGTGGATAGGGGTGAAAGGCCAATCAAACTTCGTGATAGCTGGTTCTCTCCGAAATATATTTAGGTATAGCGTTGTGTCGTAATATAAGGGGGTAGAGCACTGAATGGGCTAGGGCATACACCAATGTACCAAACCCTATCAAACTCCGAATACCTTATATGTAATCACAGCAGTCAGGCGGCGAGTGATAAAATCCGTCGTCAAGAGGGAAACAACCCAGACTACCAGCTAAGGTCCCTAAATCTTACTTAAGTGGAAAACGATGTGAAGTTACTTAAACAACCAGGAGGTTGGCTTAGAAGCAGCCATCCTTTAAAGAAAGCGTAATAGCTCACTGGTCTAGTGATTTTGCGCGGAAAATATAACGGGGCTAAAGTAAGTACCGAAGCTGTAGACTTGCACACAACTTAGATTATTTAAGTTTAGAATATAAAAAAACTAAGTTATATGTTTTAAGTTATATTTTTACTGATTTTTATAGAGTAAAGATAGAAATAAAGCTTAGTAAAATCAGTAAAAATATTCTTGGTTTAAAGTTTAAGTAGTTTAAGTTGTGTGCAAGTGGTAGGAGAGCGTTCTATTTGCGTCGAAGGTATACCGGTAAGGAGTGCTGGAGCGAATAGAAGTGAGCATGCAGGCATGAGTAGCGATAATTAATGTGAGAATCATTAACGCCGTAAACCCAAGGTTTCCTACGCGATGCTCGTCATCGTAGGGTTAGTCGGGTCCTAAGTCGAGTCCGAAAGGGGTAGACGATGGCAAATTGGTTAATATTCCAATACCAACATTAGTGTGCGATGGAAGGACGCTTAGGGCTAAGGGGGCTAGCGGATGGAAGTGCTAGTCTAAGGTCGTAGGAGGTTATACAGGCAAATCCGTATAACAATACTCCGAGAACTGAAAGGCTTTTTGAAGTCTTCGGATGGATAGAAGAACCCCTGATGCCGTCGAGCCAAGAAAAGTTTCTAAGTTTAGCTAATGTTGCCCGTACCGTAAACCGACACAGGTGGGTGGGATGAGTATTCTAAGGCGCGTGGAAGAACTCTCTTTAAGGAACTCTGCAAAATAGCACCGTATCTTCGGTATAAGGTGTGGTTAGCTTTGTATTAGGATTTACTCCGAAAGCAAGGAAACTTACAACAAAGAGTCCCTCCCGACTGTTTACCAAAAACACAGCACTCTGCTAACTCGTAAGAGGATGTATAGGGTGTGACGCCTGCCCGGTGCTCGAAGGTTAATTGATGGGGTTAGCATTAGCGAAGCTCTTGATCGAAGCCCGAGTAAACGGCGGCCGTAACTATAACGGTCCTAAGGTAGCGAAATTCCTTGTCGGTTAAATACCGACCTGCATGAATGGCGTAACGAGATGGGAGCTGTCTCAAAGAGGGATCCAGTGAAATTGTAGTGGAGGTGAAAATTCCTCCTACCCGCGGCAAGACGGAAAGACCCCGTGGACCTTTACTACAGCTTGACACTGCTACTTGGATAAGAATGTGCAGGATAGGTGGGAGGCTTTGAGTATATGACGCCAGTTGTATATGAGCCGTTGTTGAGATACCACTCTTTCTTATTTGGGTAGCTAACCAGCTTGAGTTATCCTCAAGTGGGACAATGTCTGGTGGGTAGTTTGACTGGGGCGGTCGCCTCCCAAATAATAACGGAGGCTTACAAAGGTTGGCTCAGAACGGTTGGAAATCGTTCGTAGAGTATAAAGGTATAAGCCAGCTTAACTGCAAGACATACAAGTCAAGCAGAGACGAAAGTCGGTCTTAGTGATCCGGTGGTTCTGTGTGGAAGGGCCATCGCTCAAAGGATAAAAGGTACCCCGGGGATAACAGGCTGATCTCCCCCAAGAGCTCACATCGACGGGGAGGTTTGGCACCTCGATGTCGGCTCATCGCATCCTGGGGCTGGAGCAGGTCCCAAGGGTATGGCTGTTCGCCATTTAAAGCGGTACGCGAGCTGGGTTCAGAACGTCGTGAGACAGTTCGGTCCCTATCTGCCGTGGGCGTAAGAAGATTGAAGAGATTTGACCCTAGTACGAGAGGACCGGGTTGAACAAACCACTGGTGTAGCTGTTGTTCTGCCAAGAGCATCGCAGCGTAGCTAAGTTTGGAAAGGATAAACGCTGAAAGCATCTAAGCGTGAAGCCAACTCTAAGATGAATCTTCTCTAAGCTCTCTAGAAGACTACTAGTTTGATAGGCTGGGTGTGTAATGGATGAAAGTCCTTTAGCTGACCAGTACTAATAGAGCGTTTGGCTTATCTTTAATAAAGCATCACTTCCTTGTTAAGGTTTTTAAGAAAGCTTTGAATGTTTTATATGAAATATTTATATAAACATTATGTTTTTAAGCTAATAAAATCTTTCAAGTAGAGTTTGTATTAGAACTTGCTCTTAACATTGTTTTTTAAGTATTCTATATAAAAACTTATTAAAGATAAAAGATAAGTAAAGAAGAAAGAGAATAAAGAAAAAAATAAAGAAATAAAAGATTAAGCTTTATTTATAAATTAAATCTTTCAAAGAATATTTAAATAACAATGTCCGTGATTATACAGATGTGGAAACGCCTTGCTCCATCCCGAACCAAGAAGCTAAGCACATCGTGGGTGATGATACTACGCCTTACTGGCAGGGGGAAAGTAGCTCATTGCGGACTTGTTAAATGTCTTCATTGCTTACTTTATATATAAATCCTATGTTTATTTTTATTGTTGTTTTAGATGATGCTTAGAATTGTGTTTAAAAAAGAGTTTGTTGCTGTTTAGGGTTTTTAAGAGAATAGGGTGTTTTTAGGAGTTTGGAAAGTTTAATATATTTGTATGGATTGTATAAATTTAGTTCTTTTAAAAAAGTTGTTTGGGTGATCGGCTACTTGGTTTATTGATATAATTTTAAATAAAAAATAGAAATTAATATATAAATTCACGATGAAATTGTTAATTTTATTAATTATTAAGTTTAATTAACATAAACTTTATATATAAAAGTTAATATAATTTAAATAAGATAATTTATATCTTAAACTATTTATTTCATAATTATATTATCTTAAAAATTTTATTTATAAGGTGTATCTTATGAAAAAGCTTATTTCTAAGGGAAAGGTTTTAACCCTATTACTTGGGGTGGGATTTGCTTTAAATGTGAGTAGTGCAGAAAATTCAAATGTTCTTATTCAAGGAGAAGTTGCACAAGATGGCGATACTAAACCAAGAACACTTGAGGGTTATGTGCACCAAGAAGATGCGTTTTTTAAATATCTTAAAGAACATCATCCTATGTTTAAATATGAAAAAGAAGGTCGTATAGTAGGTAAATATGCTATTAGTGATAGGGAAGAAGAATATGTAGAATTTTCTAATGGTCCTACTTTTGCACAGCAAAACAATCTAGCTCATACTTCAGTAACTTATCGTTTAGGAATGGAATCTTTTTTAGATTTTCCAAACAAATTTGTAGGTCCAAAAAAATGTGGTGAATGTCATCCTGCTCAATATAAAGCTTGGGAAAGATCACGTCATGCAAAAACCGTTCGTTTTCCTGATGAGTTTGAAGAAGTAGGAAATGATTTAAAAAAACCTATGTATAACTCACAATCTACTATTTTACCAGATGGAATTTATCCTGATGATGTCTATGCTGTAATTGGAACACCTAGAACAAAATATGGTTTTATTGATAGATGGTTGGTTCGTGGAACTTATCATGTTGAAGATGGAAATCTTAGCAATATGACAGGAAAAATAGTAGCCGGAGGTAATCAATTCTCAAGACTTTGGAGTGAGTTTTTAACACCTGAAATGACCAAAAAAATAGCAGAATTTTCTCCAGGTTTCCCTACTACTATGGAACAATTTGGAGGTAATGGCTCTCAAGTTTGGGGAACAAATTCTTATGCAGCACAATATCGTAAAAATATGCTTTTTCAGCCTGCAAGTTCTTATTGTGAAACCTGTCATAGTTTTAAATTTGATTTTAAAAGCAAAGAAGAATTTTATAAAGCTTTAGGAAATACTCAAGAGCTTAGAAAACATACAATTTCAAAAGGTATTTCTTGTGAAGAATGTCATGGTGCAGGTGCTCATCTTTATGGTGCTAGAGGTGCAGGTATGCCATCAAACTGCGAAAGATGTCATCAAAGATTTTCTTATAATGAAGAAGATGCTAAGAAAAATCCTAGAAAACCATTTAATGCCTTCTTCAAATCTAGCTGTCCAGCTTGTGGAACTGAAGGTGCGCAAATGTATAGTTCAGTTCACTATGATAAGGGTATGAGATGTTCTACTTGCCACGATCCTCATGAGGTTACTTTCAATGATTGGAAAGATGGATATACTAAAGTAGGGCTTAAAAAAACTTGTACAGATTGTCATGACACACAAGCTAGCTTCTTTAAACAAGGAGGAATTCATTCAAAAGATAATTGTACAGCTTGTCACATGCCAAATATGATGAGTTGTGAAAACTTTGGAGCAGTTCAAAATCCCGATAAAGGTGGATTTGATAATGTTAGAGCTTCTCACATTTGGAAAATAAAAGTTGATAAAACTGCTAAAACTCTTAATCCGCCAGAAGGTAAAGAAAGATCTCCAAAAACTCCAGGATGGACCATCGCTAGAGATGATGATGGAAGATTTTTCCTTGATTTAATGTGGGCTTGTGGACGTACAAGTTTTAGTGATCCAAATTTAATGGGGCCAGGTGCAAGTGGATGTCACAGTGCGGTTCAATCAAATTTACCTAAAAAACTTCATTTTACAGATCAAGAGACTATCTACGACATTGTCTTAGGTTGGCAAAAACCCGTAAAAGATGGATATGAAAATATTCTTAAAGGCGTGAAAGAAATTGATAAAGCTATGGCTGAAAATCCTAAACTTTCTGTAGAGAAAAAATCTCGTGTTATTACTTTGGCAAATCAAGCAAGGGCTATTGCAGAAAAATTGCAAAAAGATGGTTCTTGGGGTGTGCATGGTCCTGTTTACTCCAAAAAAATAGTAGATGAGGCTTTGGTTTATATACAAGAAGCTAAAAATATTTTAAAATAAAATTTTCGCCCATTTTTTGGGCGAGTCTAAGGAGTAAATTTTGAAACAAAGTTTAATAAAATTTATATTGCTTGCTGTTTTTTGTTTTTCAACCCCTTTTTTACTTGCCGACGGAAAAATTCAAATAGGTATAGTTGAAGGTGTAACTCCTATCAGCATGAAAGATGCTGAAAAACTTTTAGGGCAAAAAAATGTATATTTTGTGGATATTAATTCCAAGGAAGAAAGAGAAGTTGCAGGTAATATACCTAATGCTGTTTTAGTTGATGCGCAAAATTGGCAAAATTTATTACCTGATGATTTTAATGCAACTTTAATTTTTTATGGGTCGAATCGTTTTACTTTTGATGCTTCTAATATTGCAAATTTAAGCCAAAAATTAGGTTATACCCATGTTTATGTTATGTTAGATGGTATAGAATCTTGGGTGCTTTCTGGAAGAAAAGTTCAAAAAGAACAAATAGAAAAATGGCAAAACGCTAAAAATTTAGATGATTTTAAAGATAGCATTCATTCAAGAATGTATTTTGGAGATGTTCCAAGTTGTAGGGATTGCCACGGAAAAGGCGAAGATAAAAAATCTATTCGCTACAATAATGCTGCAAATTTGGAACTTATTAATAAAAACTGCGCAAGTTGTCATAAAGATGTAGATAAAGAATTTAAACACAGCATTCATCAAAATATCAGCCAAATACAACTTGATAAAGATGGAAAAAAGAAAAAAATTCCAACTTGTACCACTTGTCACGATATCCACAACAACGATCCGTTAATGAATGCAATGACCTTAAAACAAAGAAGTGATTTTAAATGTGGCGAATGTCATCAAGATAAGCAAGATCGCTATCATGATACTTTCCATGGTAAGGCTATGGTATTAAATAGTCCCGGTAGCGCTCCAAAAATCGCAGCCTGTTATGATTGTCACGGCAAACACAATATTTTAAAAGTTGAAGATTTAAACTCAACCCTATCGTCTTTAAATCGTGTTCAAACTTGTGCGCAATGTCATCCAAATTCTAATGAAAATTTTGCCAATTTTATTGCACATGCTGATCATAGTGATGGAGAAAACTATCCTTTACTTCACGGTGCTTATATCTTTATGACCGCTTTAGTAATAGGAGTTTTTGTGTTCTTTGGTTTGCATACTTTACTTTGGAGTATAAGACTGATTTTAGCAAGACTTTCACATCCTATAGAATGGAAAAAAGCAAAAGAAAATGCACACAATGACAAGGTTTTAATCAAACGTTTTTCAACCTTCCATAAAATTCAGCATTTCTTTATGGCGGCAAGTTTCTTAGGACTTGCTTTCTCAGGTTTGCCGCAAAAATTTTATACCGCTCCTTGGGCGCAAACCATGATAGATCTTATGGGTGGACCAATCGGTGCAACCATAGTGCATCATATTAGTGCTATTGTTATGTTTATAGTCTTTTTCTCTCATATTGGAGAAATCATACTTGTAAACTGGAAAAGAAGAGATTTAGTGCGTGATCCACAAACAGGAAAACTTGATAAAATGAAAATTTTAAAAGCCCTTTTTGGACCTGATTCTTTAATGCCAAATTGGCAGGACTTTAAAGATATGAAAGCACATTTTAAATGGTTTTTTGGCATGGGTGAAAGACCACAATTTGACCGCTGGACTTATTGGGAAAAATTTGATTATCTAGCAGTATTTTGGGGTATGTTTGTTATAGGACTTTCAGGATTGGTTTTATGGTTCCCTACTTTCTTTAGTACCTTTTTACCAGGTTGGATGATCAATCTTTGTTCTTTAGTGCACTCTGATGAAGCTTTACTTGCAACAGGATTTATCTTTGCAATCCACTTCTTCAATACTCATTTTAGAGCAGATCGCTTCCCTATGGATATGGTAATTTTCTCAGGAACCCAAAGTGAAGCCGAGATTAAACAAGAAAGAAATGCGTATTATCAACGCCTAAAAGAAAGCGGAAAGCTTGAAAGTTTATATGAGAAAAACTCTAAATTTAATTCTTATAAAGGCATTGCTAAATTAGCAGGTTATTTGATGCTGATTACAGGAATGATCTTTTTATTCTTGATGATTTATGCTTTTATAGTGGATTTGTTAAAATAATAATTGCCTAGATTTTCTAGGCAATTTTAAATGAAAGGATTTGATGTTAAAAAAACTGATTTTAGGATTTATAATATTATTATTTTGTGCTTGTAATGATGAAAAAATAGATGAAAATATTCTTTCCAAAGGAACAAAAACTACAGAACAATACAAACAAGATACAAACAATCTTGATCTCAACTCTTACAAAGAAATCGCAGAATTTTTTAAAGACAATCAAAATATTGTTTTTTCTGACAAACCTGTGCTAATTATTTTTAGTGCAAATAATTGTGTTTATTGCGATAAATTAAAACACGAAATTCAAAACAACAAAGAAGTTCAAAATATCTTAAAAAACACATATAATTCTTATTATATCAATACAAGTTATCATAAAATTCATAATTACGACAATAAAAAAACAAGCACAGAAGAACTTTCAAGAGAATTCAATATAGACGCTACGCCTACTTTGATATTTTTTACTCCTAAACATAAAACTTTACTGATTTATCCTGGTTTTATGAGTGCTAAACGCCTTGCTTTGACTATGGAAATTTTAAAAGATGAAAAAAATCAAAAGCTTAATGAAGATGAGCTTTTTAAAACACTTTTTCTAGCATACAAGGAGAAAAATGTTTAAGAAAATCTTTTTTTCCTTTTGGATGAGTCTTATTTTACTTTTTATCTATGCTCTTTCTTGTGCAGTAGCGACTTTTGTCGAAAATGATTTTGGTGCAAATACTGCTAAAGCCTTAGTTTATAATGCTTTATGGTTTGATATCTTACACTTTTTGCTTTTAATCAATCTTATAGGTATTATTTTTATACATAAACTTTTGCAAAGAAAAAAATACGCTTCCTTGCTCTTGCATAGTGCTTTTATAGTAATTTTACTTGGCGCTGCAATCACGCGTTATTTTGGCGTAGAAGGAGGTATGCACATTAGAGAAGGGCAAAGTTCTGATATCATTGTGACAAGAGATGAATTTATAGCCTTAATGCTTTATAATGATGAAGGTAAGGTTATAGAATATCAATCCTTTGGGGTGGCTTTTAATCCTTTACTCCATAATAGTTTTGAGAAAAAAGTTTCCATGCAACAAAATAAAACTATAAATTTAAAACTACTTGATTATGAAAAAGCCCATAATGCAATGAGCAATCCTATCATCAAAATGCAAATTTCTTTTAATAATGAAAGCAAAGAAATTTTACTCACTCCAAATTACAACAATGAAAATGTTTTACCTTTTAGACTAGGAGGTGAAATTTTTGCACTCAACTGGGGTCCTGAAGAGATCAAATTGCCTTTTTCTTTGGCTTTAAAAGATTTTATCCTAGATCGCTACGCAGGTTCTATGAGTCCTTCTTCTTATGCTTCAGATATCGAAGTGATCGATCAAGATAAAAGTTTTGAGTATAAAATTTTTATGAATAATGTTTTAGATTATGGCGGATATAGATTTTTTCAAAGTTCTTATGATCAAGACGAACAAGGCACGATACTTTCAGTCAATAAAGATCCTGGAAAAATTCCAACCTATATAGGCTATACTTTGCTGACTTTAGGTTTTTTATGGATTTTATTTGCTAAAAACTCAAGATTTCAAAAATTATCAAACTATCTTAAAAATCAAAAAAATCTTTTATTAATTCTTTTTTGTCTTTTTGCTTTTAATATAAAAAGTTTTGCCGATGAAAATACCTTAAAGCTTATACAAAATATCAAAGAAAATTCTGCAAAACATTCTATGCTTTTTGGAAGCTTACTTGTGCAAGACTTTGATGGCAGGATAAAACCTATCGATACTTTAGCGATGAATTACATCCATAAAATTACCAAAAAAAATGATTTTTTAGGTTTAAACTATAATCAAATTTTTCTTGGCATGATGATGTATCCACAACATTTTAGACAAATAAAAATGATTAGCGTAAAAACTGCAAAGCTAAAAGAAATTTTAGGTGTAGATAAAAATGAAAAATATCTTGCTTACGATGATGTTTTTGATGGAGATTTTTACAAACTTTCAAACTATATAGAAGAAGCAAACCGCAAAAAACCTGCTCTAAGAGATCAGTTTGATAAAGATATTTTAGCTCTTGATGAAAAAATCAACACTGCTTTTTATATCTATAGCGGAGAAATTTTTAGAATATTTCCTGATCCAAGCCAAAAAACCTATACTTGGTATTCTCCTGCTACACCTATGCCTTTTGATTTAAAGGATATAGAAAATATACAAAGCTTATTGGCAAAATATTTTTTTGATTTTGAACAAGCTCTTAGTACCAAAGATTTTTCTAAAGCCGATGAAAGTTTAGAAAGACTTAAAAATTTCCAAAATTTTTATGGATCAAATCTTATCCCTACACCTACTCAAATTTCTTTAGAGCTTTTTTTAAATCATTATAATATTTTTGATAATCTCACCCCTATTTATCTTTTACTAGGTAGTATGCTTTTTATCTTATTAGTCTATGAAATTTTAAGCCTTAAAAAAGCTCCAAAAATGCTTAAAAATGCCATTTTCATTCTCATTGCTTTAAGTGTTTTAGCTCATGCTTTAGCTTTAATCTTTCGTTGGTATGTAGGAGATCACGCTCCTTGGAGTAATGCTTATGAAAGTATGGTTTATATAGCTTTTGCTTGTGCTTTTGCGGGACTTGTTTTTTATAAAAGATCTTCTTTAGCGCTTTGTACTGCAAGTATTATGGCTGGAATTTCTCTTTTTGTAGCACATCTTGGTTTTATGGATCCACAAATTACAAATCTTGTGCCCGTTTTAAAATCCTATTGGCTTAATATCCATGTTTCTATCATCACTGCAAGCTATGGATTTTTAGGACTTTGCTTTTTGCTTGGAGTATTTAGCTTGATTTTATTTATGTTAAGAAATCCAAAAAAAGCTCAAATAGATCAAAGTATTTTAAACTTACATTGTATCAACGAAATGGCGATGATAATAGGACTTGCTTTACTCACTATAGGAAATTTCTTAGGTGGAGTTTGGGCAAATGAAAGCTGGGGAAGATACTGGGGCTGGGATTCTAAAGAAACTTGGGCTTTAATTTCTATTATTGTTTATACTATGATTTTACATCTTAGATTTATCTCAAAATTTAACAATCCTTACGCCTTTGCAAGTGCGAGTGTTATAGGATTTTATTCTATTTTGATGACTTATTTTGGGGTAAATTTCTATCTTTCAGGATTGCATTCTTATGCAGCAGGAGATCCTGTGCCTGTGCCTAAATTTTTATATTTTTTCATTGCTTTTACAGTGATTTTAATTTTAGGAGCATTTTTTAAAAGAAGACTTAAAAATCCTGTATAAATTTACCCTTGAAATTTCAAGGGTAAATAAGAAGTTAGAATTCTTTTCTTGTATCCATGGAGCCTACGATTTTTCCAGTTTTTGGATCGACCATGATAGCATTTACATCACCCATATAAGGTTCTTTGGTGATTTTATAGCCCATTTTTTCAAGATTGTTTTGCACATCTTTGATGATTCCAAAAGGCTCTATTCTGATTTCATCAGGTAGCCACTGCATGTGAAATCTTGGAGCTTCTACTGCTGTTGATATGTCCATTTTATGATCGATCACATTTGAAATCACTTGTAAAACTGTCGTGATGATCCTAGAACCACCTGGACTACCTACTACCATAAATACTTTTCCATCTTTTAGTATGATAGTTGGACTCATAGAGCTTAAAGGTCTTTTTTTAGGTTCTATAGCATTAGCTTCTCCGCCTACAAGTCCGTATAAATTTGGCACGCCTGGTTTGATTGAAAAATCATCCATTTCATCATTGAGTAAAAACCCTGCCCCTTCAACCGCAGCGCCCGAACCATAACTCGCATTGATAGTATAGGTAATGCTTACAGCATTGCCTTTGCTATCTAGTACAGAATAATGAGTGGTATTATGTCCTTCGTGAATTTGTCCTAAACCAGGTTTTACTTTTGAGCTTGGTAAAGCCTTGTCTTTTGGAATTTTTGCATAAATTTCTTTGGCGTATTCTTTGCTTGTAAGTTTATCAAGTGGGATTTTTACAAAATCAGGATCACCCATGTATTCTGATCTATCCGCATAAGCTTGACGCATAGCTTCAGCCATTATGTGTAAAGTTTTAGAGCTTGCAAAGCCTAAATTTTCTATATTGGCATTTTCCATGATATTTAAAATTTCGATAATATGAGCACCCCCACTGCTAGGTGGCGACATGGAAATGATATCATAACCCCTATAAGTGCCTTCTACAGGTTTTCTCCAAATAGCTTGGTATTGTGCTAGATCTTCTTTAGTGATAATGCCTTTGTTTTTAGCCATATCCGTTGCTATTAAATCAGCGATTTTTCCCTTATAAAAAGCATCAGGACCTTCCTTTGCGATAAGTTTTAAAGTTTTTGCTAGATCTTTTTGGACAAATAAATCCCCGCTTTTATAAGTGCTACCATCTTTTTTAAGGAAATATTTGCTTGAACTAGGAAATTCTTTAAACATATCTTTAGCTTCTAGCATGGTTTGTTCTTGTCTATCATTGATGAGATAACCTTTTTCAGCTAGTTTTATAGCAGGAGCCATCAAGTCTTTTAGTTTCATAGTGCCGTAGCGATCAAGCATAGCACTCATACCTTTAACCGTTCCTGGTACTCCAGCAGCTAGATAACCTATAGTTGAAGCATCTTTTATAACTTCTCCTTTGCTATCAAGATACATATTTCTGCTTGCTTTTAAAGGTGCCATTTCTCTAAAATCAAGCGTGGTATTTTCTCCATTGGCTAGATGAATGACTGCAAAGCCACCACCACCTATGTTTCCTGCTGCAGGATGCACTACAGCCAAAGCATAACCTACAGCTACAGCTGCATCTATGGCATTTCCGCCTTTGTCAAGAACTTCTTTGCCTATTTTATTGGCTAGCTCGTGACTTGATAAAACAAGTCCTGTGCCCGTTCTATCTTGTATAGGTGGATTAGCTGCACCAAAACTTAGCGTGATTGAAATCGCAAATATAGCTAAATAACGCATTTTACTCCTTTTTAATGATATATAGAATTATTGTAACAAAACTAGGGGTATTGATAAATTTAAAAAATGATATATTTTTATAAAAATATTTAAAATTTTAAAATTTTGTATCAAATATTCTCATTTTATATAATTATTTTTTTATAAAATTACAAAAAGTAACTTTTAAATTTTATACCAAACTTGAGATTTTTTTGCTAAAATATTTAAAATTTATTGAAAGTGCAATATGAAATTTGAAGCTATAAATGAAAAAGAATTTTTAAATCCCTACCACCGCAAAAAGCCTATCTTAGAAACAGAACTAAACGAATTTATCAAAACTTTAAAAGACTACAAAATAAATTTAGAAAACAATCTCAAAAACAACGAAGATTCCCTTGTGGCAAACGCTCTTAGCAAATTTTTTGAAAATTTATCTTTTCAATGCGAAGTCAAAAGCATACACAAAGGCAACAGCGGTATAGACTTAGCCTTAAAAAAAGATGGTCTTACTCAAGTCATCATCGAAGCAAAACTGCCTAATTCTAGGGAATTTTTTAGCCCAAGCAAACCCAACTGCAAGGCTTTGCATGAGTGCATTTTATACTATCTTCGCGAAAGAAAAGCGTTAAATTCATCGCTTAAGCACATCATCATCACGGATTTTTATAGCTTTTTTATCTTTAAGGCGGATTTGTTTGAAGAGCTTTTTAACAAAAACAAGTATTTTAAAGAAGCTTTTGAAAATTTTGAAAGCAAAAACTCGCTTTTTAAAGGCAATACCGATGAAATTTATCAAGAATTTGAAAAGATTTTAAATGGCGATAGCACTTTAAAAGGGCTTTTTGTGGATTTAAAACCTATCTTAGAACAAGATAAGTTAAGCTTTAGTAAGCTTAAGCCTTTGCTAAAAATTTTTAGCAAAGATTGTTTGCTAGGTGAGTTTAACTCCAACGATGCAAATTCACTCAACAACGCTTTTTACAAAGAGCTTTTATATATCTTAGGGCTTTATGAGAGCAAACAAAACTCAAAACTCATCATCACAAAAAGTGAAGAAAGCAAAGAAGAGCAAGGAACTTTCTACACCGCTATAAATTCTAAGCTTAAAGAAGAAAATTTTGAAACCATCTTAAAACTTTTGATCTTATGGCTTAATCGAATTTTGTTTTTAAAGCTTATAGAGTCAAATTTGGTGCGTTTTAATGATGATAAAAATTTGAAATTTTTAAATTTCAAAAAAATCCCTGATTTTGACAAGCTTAGCGAACTTTTCTTTGAAGTTTTAGCCAAAGAAAAAAGCACGAGAAAGAAAAGCGAATTTGCTTATCTGCCTTATTTAAATTCTTCTTTGTTTGAAAAACAAAGCATAGAAAACACACTTGAAATTTCAAGCTTAAGCAATGACTTAAAGCTTTTTTACTATAAAAACACTGTGCTAAAAGACGATAAATGCAAGGCTAAAAAAGGACAAGTGGGGCTTTTAGAATACTTGTTTGAATTTTTGGATAGCTTTGATTTTGGTAGCGATGATGAGCAAAGCGAAATTTTAACTCAAAAAGAACTCATAAGCTCAAGCGTTTTAGGAAATGTGTTTGAAAAACTCAATGGCTACAAAGAAGGGAGCTTTTACACGCCAAGCTTTATCACTTCTTATATGTGTAAAGAAAGTATCACAAAAGTTGTGATTGATAAATTCAACGCTCAATTTGATCTTGATGCTAAAAATATAAACGAACTAAGAAAGTCTTTAAGAAAAGAAGACAAAAAAGCACAAAAAGAGCTTTTAAACTCTATAAAAATTTGCGATCCTGCAGTGGGAAGTGGGCATTTTTTGGTTTCTGCTTTAAATGTTATGTTGAGCATTTATGATGAGCTAAATCTTTTTGATGAAGAGTTTTACCTAGAAGTACAAAACGATGAAATTCTCATCACGGGTAGAAAAGGCGAGTTTATAGAGTATAAACGCCCAAGTACGCCTAAAGATAAAGCCCATCTTATCCAGCAAGAACTTTTTCATACCAAAAAAGACATCATAGAAAACAACCTTTTTGGAGTCGATATCAACCCTAACTCATGCGAGATCACCAAGCTAAGGCTTTGGATAGAGCTTTTAAAACACAGTTTTTACCAAAACTTTGATGATGAGAATTATCATGATCTTAAAACCCTGCCAAACATCGATATAAACATAAAATGCGGAAATTCTTTGGTATCTTACTTTGAAACAGGCAAAAGTCTAAACCACTATCCTAACATCAAAGAACGCATTAACAAATACAAACGCATAGTAAAAGACTATAAAGAAGGCTTTTACACAGATAAAAGCCACATCAACCAAGAGATAAAAAATCTCAAAATTTCTTTTAAAAATTTCTGCTTTGCGGATAAATTTAAAAAAGAAATGAAAGGCTTTAACGACAAATGTGAAAAATACTCTAAAAAATACGGAAATTTCTTAGCTATAAATGATGAAAATTTGAAATTCTTTGTTAGTGCGAATTTGACTCTTTTTGACTTTGATGAAAAAGAAGCCACAAAAGAATTTGCAAATCTTAAAAAAGAATACGACAATATCTTCAACCTAGAAAGCAATCACCCTTTTGAATGGCGTTTTGAATTCCCTGAAATTTTGGACGATGATGGAAATTTCAAAGGCTTTGATCTCATCATCGGCAATCCACCTTATATAAGACAAGAGGAGCTTAAAGAACTCAAGCCCCATTTAGCTAAAAATTATAAGGTTTATAAAGGCACGAGCGATATTTATACTTATTTTTATGAACTAGGATTTAATGTTTTAAAAGATAGGGGGGGGGGTATTGAGCTATATCACTTCTAACAAATACACGCGTGCAGGATATGGGGAAGCTTTGCGTGAATTTTTGCTTAAAAATGTTAAGTTTTTAGAATACACTGATTTAAACGGCATAAAAGTTTTTGATAGTGCTACAGTGGATACTTCTATACTTTGTTTTGAAAAATCAAAAAGCAAAGATAATAAATTCAAATACCTTGCCCTAAGCAATGAAATTTTAAAAACTTGTGCTTATGACATTGGCTTATATAAGGACTTTGCAGAATTTTCGCAAAATTCTTTAAGCAAGGAAAGCTTCACTTTTAGCGATGAGAATACTAGTGCCTTAAAGGCCAAGATAGAACGCATAGGAACTCCGCTTAAAGAATGGCATGGGCTTAATATATATCGTGGAATTTTAACAGGCTATAATGAAGCCTTTATCATCACTACTGAAAAAAGAAATGAAATTTTAGCAAATTGCAAAGATGAAGCCGAAAAAGAACGCACCGCTAAACTTATGCGCAAAATGCTACGTGGACGCGATATAAAAAGATATAGTTACGAGTGGGCGGGACTTTGGGTGATAGGAACTTTTCCAAGTTTAAAAATCGATATAGAACAATATCCTGCTTTAAAGCAATATTTATCTCAATTTTTACCACGCATAGAACAAAGCGGAGAAAAAGGTTGTAGAAAGAAAACTAGCAATAAATGGTTTGAAACTCAAGACAATATCGCTTATTATGAAGAATTTGAAAGGGAAAAGATAGTGTATCCAAATATGAATAAGGAATTTATAGCGTTTTTTGACAATGAATTCTTTTTGTTAAATCAAAAATGTTTCATCTTATCTCATCAATCAAATAATAAAAAAGAATTATTATATTTAACGGCATTGCTAAATTCTAATGTTAATTTTTATTATTTTAAGCAAATTGGAGCGAAATTAGGTGTTAGTGGTTATGAAATGAGTAAAATATTTGTAGAAAAACTTCCTATACCAAAAATAAATTCTAAAAATGAAAAATTAGCCGATGAGCTTATAAATTTAGTCGATGAAATTTTAAAAGCCAAAGAACAAGACAAAAACGCAAATATCCAAGAACTAGAAAATAAAATCAATTCTTTGGTTTATAAACTTTACAACCTAAACGAAGAAGAAATAAAAATCATTGAAAATAAGGAGTGAAAATGAAATTTGCAGAATGTAATTTATTGGTAAATGAGCAAACGGTTAATAATTTTAATATTTTTTACAATATTTGCGAGGATCAATTTTCATATGAGAATACAGAGTATGTTATTAATTGTGAAATTATTAATCAAAATATTTTTTGGATATATGCTAGATTTGGAAAAATAAATCCGTATTCTAATGAAGTTTTTGATATAGAAACTAAAAAATCTGGAAAAAATCCAAAACAAAAGAAACAGGTAGAATTAAACAAGCAACTTTTTTGCATTTATGATTTACGCAGTCTTGTTTTATATATGTCAGATTTTCGCAAACAAAATTTTTTATCTTTTTATTTAAAAGAAAAATTCGGACAAAATTTTTTAATAAAAAAATATTTTATTAAGCCAGAAGAATTCGTAGAAACTATCACTTCTATTGAAAAAATTTCTTTTACATTTAAGAAAAATATTTTTACATCAGATATTTTTAATATGGTAGAAGATGAATTAGGATATGGAGCAACAGAATGTTTTTCATTGGAAACAAAAATAAACAAAAAAAGTATTTTTGATAGCGTTAAGAGTTTAAATTTTTTATTAAAAGTGCAGAAAATGAAAGATAATCATCAAATAGAAAAAATGAAATGTATAGGCAAAAACGATGATGGTATAGAAAGTATTTTTAATCTTGATAGTTATTTAAAAAAAATCGAGTTCAATTTAGAATTAGATGAAAATGGAATTTATGATGCACAAAAAGTTAAAGATATGGTTTTAAGAAAAATTAACTCTAAACAAGGATAAAATTATGCTAGGTAACATTTATGATGAGGATAAAAGAAAAATATTTATTTCTTTTACTTTAATTATTGTTTTGGTTTTTATAAGTAATTTTTATTTAAATTTTGAATATAGCAAAATAGAAAAACTTATAGAAAATTTTATTAGCAATGCAATTACTTTTGTTTCAATATGTTTTGGTTTTTATTTAACCACTCTTTCGATTCTTTTTTCATCAAGATACATTAAATTATTAAACAACGAAGACTCAAAAAAGAAAACTCAAAGACAAATTCATACTTTAAAAGAATATTTTAGATTGGCTATATATTGTGCTTTAATTACTATTGTTTTTTGTTTTTTAATTTTAATAACACTGAAGTTAGAAAATAAAAACATAACATTTATTCTTTTTTCCTTTTTTTTGGGATTTTTTGCTGAGAATTTTATTTTTATTTTTTTATTACTCAAGGTTTTTTTAAATGCTCTTGTTATTCAAGCAAAAAACGATAAAGAATAATTCAAATATGTTTATTTTAAAACACGATTTTTAAAAAATTCCATAGTGCCAAGTTAAAATGATGTAATAAAAAAATGAAAGGTTAAAAATGACAAATACACAAACCGGTGATGGGATTTTAGAACTAGCTAATTATTTAAAAATAGACGATAAATGTGTTGCCCATAATGCTAGATTACAATCCATACAAATCAATAATGCTACTATAAAGAATTTTAGTTTTAAATTATTTAATGAGTATAAATTATCATTTTTTCAATGCACATTTTTGTGTGAAATAAACGAAGTTCCTGGTTTTTTCGAGATAGAAAATCCAGTTTATATCTATGATTGTACTTTTGAAGAAAATGTTATTTCATATAATATCAAATTTAAAAGCAATGTGGTTATAGCTCATTGTAGTTTTAATAAAAATTTTTATTTTGAGGCAAATACATTTTGTAATTCGTCTAATTTTGAAAGAAATTTTTATAATTATGCTAGTTTTAAAAAAAGCCATTTTGAAAAAAGTGGAACTTTTTATAATTCTACTTTTAAAGGTTTAAATTTTTCACAAGTAGTTTTCAATGAAAATTTAAATATGGTTAATACAAAATTAAATTTTACTTTTGCTAATTTAGAAGAAAAAATCAAACAAGAGTGTAAAGATTTTAATGAAAAAAATGAGCAAGATAAAAAACTTTTAGATGAAATTGCAAATGATTTTAGAGATTCTTTTAGGACTTTTAAAAGCGCTTTGATAAAAGATAACAATGCCTTAGACGCTTCAAATTTTCATAAATACGAGCTTTATTGCAAAGAAATAGAATTAAAAAATAAAAAAGGCAAAACATTTAAAGATGTAGTTGATAGATGGCAACTTTTCTTTTATCGCAAGCTTTGCGATCATCATACGGATATTTTACAAAGTTTAAATTCGCTTATTTTAGCGATAGGAATTTTTGTGATATCAAGCGTTGCGATAGTTGTTGGTTTTAACTATAGTCTTGGATATAAGCCTATTTTGGAACATGGGTATTTTTTATTGGATTTTTATAATCATCATATAAATTCTATCATACAGGATAATTATTTACTTATGATATTTGTAAATTTTATGATATTTTTTATTTATTTGGGTTTAGTTGGATTTGCTTTATGCCTAAAATACATGAGAGAATTTTTTATAATCATATCTTATGTGATAACTCTTTTGGTTCTAGCGATTTCACCAAAAATTCTTATCCCTGCTATGGGAATTTTTACAGATAAAAGAGCTATGTTAGATCCGCTTAGTGTGCTTGGTGGAATTTATACAATAATTTTTGGTTTTGTTGCATTTTCTTTTATAAAGACAATTAGAAAAAATTCTATAGTGCCAAGTTAAAAAAGATAGGAAGGAAAAATGATAAAAGAAACACTTGAAAAAATACTTAATACCTTAGAAAAATGTTGTGAAGAAACACATCAAAATCATAAGAGTGAAAGTGATGGCAAAGAAACTGCTGATATTGACGAATTGTCCAATGATATTGACGAATTGTCCAAAGTTTTATCTATAGATAAACGATATATATTTGCTCCAAGTCATAAAGAAACAAATGAAATAATAGAAAAAATAAAAGGAAAAGAAGACTTTAGGCAAAGGGATGATTTATTTTCTAGTGATGAAAAATGGTATTTGGTTTGTGGCAAAGAAGATAGCAAAATAGATATATCTTTATATAATAATAAAGTAAAGAAGATTCCGTGTAATGTTATTTTTAATAATTACAATATTGATTTACATATAGATGAGTCAAAAGGCGTGAAAAAAGATAATACAGAGACAATTAAAAACCATCTATATTTTTACAATTGTGCTTTTGAAAAAGGATTAATCAAATTAACAAATATTATTTTTGAAAAAACATTAACTTTTAATCAATGCAATATCGAAAGCGAAGTGCAAATATACAAGAATCGCTTTTCAAGCCATTTAGTTTTTCGAGATTGCTACGATAAACAAAGTAAAAAAATTACATCCTTAGATTTGCAAGAAAACAAATTTGAAGGATATCTTTTTATAAAAAACTGTGCTATAGAAAAAATAAATTTGTGGAAAAATAAATTTAAAAATAGATGTTATTTTATGGATTCTGTTTTTGGAAACAAAAACAATGAAAATATTAAATTAAATTTTTCAAATGCCCATTTTGAAGATAATGCTTATTTTAATAATTCTGAATTTTATAGTTATGCTGATTTTCACGAGTGTGAATTTGATGATATAGCTTGTTTTTATGGAGTAAAGTTTCATAAGATTCCGAATTTTTCTCAAGTAGTTTTAAAAGGTAATTTTAATGCTTTAAATATAACTTCAAATTTTGTATTTGATGACTTAAAAAAACAAATCAAACAAGAATATGAAAATTTCAATAAAGATATAAAAGAAAAAGAAAATAAAAAACCTTTAGATAAATTTGCAAATGATTTTAGAGATTCTTTTAGGATTTTTAAAAGTGCTTTGATAAAAGATAATAATCTTTTAGACGCTTCAAATTTTCATAAATACGAGCTTTATTGTAAAGAGATAGAGCTAAAACAAAATTGGGATAAAAAAGGTGAGAATGTAAAAAATATGACAAATTTAGAAAAAAATATTTCGAGAATTCGGGATTTTGTGGATTTTTTACTTTTAGGATTTTATAGAAAGCTTTGCGATCATCATACAGACTTTTTAAAAGTTTTTAATAATCTTATATTATTAATTGCTTTGTATGCTTTGTTTGTTTTTGGTTTTACTTGGCTTCACGATGATAAACTAGAAGATACAAGAGCGATTTTAACTTTATTTGGATTTTTTGATAAATTTAAGTTTTGTTTTAATATCGGAGTTGGTATTTGTATAGTCATTGGGGGTATTTTGATATTGTATAAGATGGATAAAATTTCTATTGAATCTTTTTTGAATATTTTAAAAATTTTTCAATTTTTGTCTCATATAAGAAAATGGTTGCTAAAAATCTTTAAAAAAGAAATTTTTGTAAAACTTTCTTTAGCATTAAAGATAATATTATTAGATTTAGGATTTTTGGTAGAAAGTTTAATTATTATATTGTTTATCCCTTGTGTTTTTTATGTGTTATTTTCATTATTTGGATTTTTTTTAAATTTAGGTAAAGACTTTGAATATTCGCTACTTATAAATACTTTGTTTGTTAGTTTATATATTTGTTTAGTTTATACCAAATCTTTGTTTTTTGGTAGATATGTGGTGCTTATCTTTTCATATATAGGATTTATTATAATGCTCATAAAACAACCTAATGTAATTCACCCTTTAATAGGAAAAATCGCAAACGAATCTGATAAATTTTTTAATTACCCAAGTTTAATAGTGCTAAACATACTATATACCATACTTTTAGCTTTAGTCCTTTTCTCACTCCAAAAAACCGCACGAAAAAATTCCATAGTGCCAAGCTAAGCCTTAAAGCTTAGCTTGAAATTTTATCATCAGTCTTTTAAGTAGTATTCTATAGTAGAAACCACTCTTATGGTTTTGATATAAGGGGTGTTTTTATCTCTGTTATTGATGCTAAATTGTCCTTGAGAAGCCTTTTTTATCTTGCCTAGATGGCTGTTTGAATCTTGTGCGAATTTTATCGCTGCATTTCTAGCATTGAGCGTTGCTTCTTCTATCATTTGAGGTTTTATCTCATTGAGTTTAGTATAAAGGTATTCTATGTCATAATTATCGATTTTCGTTACTATGCCAAATTTTGCAAGACTTGAAATGTTTTCTAGTATGCTTTTTCCAAGCTTTACATTTTGCGTATAGATGAGTAAATTTGCAGTGCCTATGTATCGGTATGTAGCTTGAGTGTCGTTGCTATAAGGATCGCTTAAACGATCTATGATATTTGGCGAATTGTAGCTGATCTCATCTTCTTTTACGCCTTGTTTTTCTAAAAATTTGATGATATTTTCTTTATCTTGTTCTAGTTCTTCGTATAAATTTGTAAGATTGTTATTTGATCTTGTGAATTTTATAGGAAGTATCAAAGTATCCGCTTCGACTTCTTTTTGGCTTAAACCCTTTACGCTTACACTTCTTTCAAGTGTTTTAAAATCACTTAAAGCCTTGTTAAATCCAAAAGCTAGAATCAAACTTGCCAAAACTATGGCTAAAGCCATAAAGATATTATTTGTTTTCATTTTTTCTCCTAGTTAAAAAATACACTCCATTAGCAACCAACACACAAGCACACATTACAAAAGCAAGGATTATCGGCGTATTTGCGTTAATAGCCCCAACCACAAAAGAAATAAGCCCTGCAAAACCAAATTGCACCGTTCCAAGCACCGCAGAAGCAGTTCCGCTATGTTCTTTAAACCTTGCCATAGCCAAAGTCGTGGTATTGGGTGCGATGAAACCAAGCATAGCGATACTTGTAAAAATACTAAGTTCAAAAAGCAAGAAATTTGGATGAAAAAAGGCATTTACAAGTAAAATCACGGTCGATATAAACATTATCATCAAAGCTTTTGCCAAAATTTTTTCGCTTTCGTATTTTAAAACCAATCTTGCATTGATATTTGCACAGATGACAAAACCTAAAGCATTTGCCCCAAAAAGCAAGGCAAATTTTTGCTCACTTAAGCTAAAAAACTGCGTAAAAACAAAGCTTGATCCTGTGATATAAGCAAACATCGCCGCCAAAGCAAAAGAAGCACATAGTATATAAACTAAAAAGCGTTTATCGCTTAAAACAAATTTGTAGCTTTTCATCGCTTCATGATGGGAAAATTTTTTGTTTTTAAGATGAGGTGCGGACTCTTTTAAACCAAAAAGTATCATCAAAAAAAGCAAAATTCCCAAAGCAAACAAAGTCGCAAAAATACTATGCCATGAAAAATACTCTAACAAAAATCCCCCAAAAGTTGGTGAAAGCATAGGAGCAAGAGAACTAAAAACCATCATCAAAGCAAAAATCCCTGCAGCTTCTTTGATCTCAAACAAGTCATTGACAATAGCCCTTGCGATAACCACACCTGCACAACCCCCAAGTGCTTCAAAAAATCTCAAAGCGATAAAAGCATAAATATCATCGATAATCACACAAAACAAACTCGAAACGATGAAGAAAAATATCCCTACCAAAGCTGGAATTTTACGCCCAAAAATATCACTTAAAGGACCATATATAAGCTGTCCTAAGGCAAAAGCGATAAAAAAACTTGCGATACTAAGTTGGGTTAAAAAAGAATTAGTTTGAAAACTTTGCTCCACATGAGAAAGTGCAGGCAAATACATATCTGTAGAAAGCGGTGCTATGCTTGACATCAAAGCAAGGATAACGATGAGTTTAAATTTAGCAAAGCCGTGAATTTTGGTGTGTTTTTGCATTTGTAATCCTAATTATTTTAAAAGAATGATTTTAACAAGTCAATCTTAGAATAATCTTTGTTTTTCTATGTTAAATTTAGGGAAAAATTCTAAGGAAATTTTATGCAAAATTTAAACCAAAATGAACAAATCAAATGCCCAAGTTGTGGAAGTTTTATCGATATCAGCACTGCTTTATATGCTCAAATTTTAGATAAAGCTAAGCAAGAAATGCTAAAACAAAAAAAAGAATTTGATGATGAGGTAAATGCTAAAAGAGCTGAATACACCAAAGCTTTAAATGATTTAAAAACTCAAAAGATAGAACAAGAAAAACTCATAAGCGAGCAAGTAAGCCAAAAGCTTCTTTTAGAAAAGCAAAAATTTGAACAAGAACTTCTCACGCAAAAGCAAAATTTCCAAAAAGAATTCAGCGAGAAATTTAACAAAGAGCATGAAAATGAAATGAAAATCATGCAAGAAGAACTCGAGAAAAAAAGCAAAGAGCTTAGCGAGTTTTTAAGCATAAAGGCTGAAAATGAAAAACTCAAAAGAGAGCAAAAAGAAAATGAAGAAAGACTGAAATTTCAAGCCAAAGAAGAGGCTTTTAAAGAATTTAAAGAACAAGAAAGCAAAAATTTGGAATTTGAAAGAGAAAAAATGCGTCTTGAATTTCAAAAAAGCACTCAAGAGCAAGATCTTAAATACAAAGAGCTAGAAACGAATTTTAAAAGTGTAGCCCAAAAGTTAGAAGACGCACAACGCAGGATAGAACAAGGCTCACAGCAACTCCAAGGCGAAGCAGCCGAACTACTCATAGAAGAATACATACAAAGTGAGTATTTAAGCGATGAAGTAAAAGAAGTGCCAAAGGGCGTAAATGGAGCTGATTGTCTGCATATAGTAAAGGATAATTTTGGAAATATTTGTGGAAGTATTTTGTATGAGAGCAAACGCACTAAAGAATTTAATAAAGAATGGCTTGATAAACTTAAACTAGACAGTATAGCCGCAAAAAGTGATATAGCGGTTTTGATTACAAAAACTATGCCAAAAGATAAAGAAAAAACGCATTTTAAAGAAGGAATTTTGATCTGTACTTTTAATGAATTCAAAGGTGTTTTAGCAGTGCTTAGAGAAAGCATTATAAACGCTTACAAACTCAAAAATGCCTTGCAAAACAAAGATGAAAAAAATCACATTTTATACGAATACTTAAATTCTAAGGAATTTAACACGCAAATCACTTTTATACTCAAAACTTACCAAAATATGAAAGAAGAGTTAGAAGCTGAAAAAAGGGCTTTGCAAAATATATGGAAAAAAAGAGAAAGAGCTATAGAAAATCTAAGTTTTAATTCCACTGCCATAGTGAGTTCTTTAAATGCGATATTTAGCGACTTACAAGGTGGAAATTTGATAGGCGAAGAAGGGATTAAAAGTCTTGAAAATTTAGCAAAAGATGAGGATTAATTTTGGGCTTAGCCCAAAATTAATCATTCTCCTGGGAAGTGATTTGGATTTTTCCAAGGTCCGTATTTTACTTTTATGTATTCTTTAGGGTCTAAATTTTGTTGCGGTGAGGCAAAATACTCAGGTTTTAATGATGGGGATTTGCTATAAGCTGTATCAAGTCCTGCACGATTTTCTGTAGTGGTTATAGGCATTCTTACAAAACCTGTATTGACATAAGCTGCTATATCTAGTGCATCTTCATCGCTTAATATAGGATTATCTGCACTCGCACCAAAAGGCATGGCTGATTTTAAAAATCTTGCTAAAAATGGTATCATAGCCATGTGTCCACCATCAGGATAGATAAGTAAAGATGGATATAAATGTCCGCTACCTTGTTCGTAATTATCATTTTTTACCCCAAGTCCTCTTTCGCCATGGCAAGCAACGCAATTTTCTTCAAAGAGTTTTTTTCCACGCACAGGGTCAGCTGGGCGATTTGGAAAATTCATCTTAGCGAAAAAATCTCCTTCAAGCTTTACGCCGTCTTTGATACCATAAGCTTCTTTTAGCCATTTAAAATAAGCTAAAATTGCTTTCATTTCTTTAGAATCATTAGGAAATCTATGAGAGTCAGTTCCGCCCATTCCGCGAATTCTATCTTCAACAGAGATGATTTTCATCGTTTCTATATCAAGTCTTGGATAATTGTTTAGGACATTTAAAAATGGAATAACATATTTTTTTGTCCCTGGTAAACCATTGCCGTCATTGTCCATGTGACAGGAAATACAGTTTACTTCGTTGCTTGTCTTTTTTAGCTTGCTATAGGGTCCTAGAGTACTTTCTGTCTTGCTTAAAAGCTCTATGCCATAACGGATTAAATCCCCTTGCTTGCCTTTTGGAACATCATTGATGCTTAAATTTTTATTTGGCCATTCTTGCACAGGTCTTTTGGAAAGTTCCTTAAAATACTCTACTCCTTCCTTGTCGCTTAATTCTTCTCCTACTTTGTAATCACTCACGCTTTTAGCACTAAGACTCAAACTAAGACATAAACCAAGCAATAAAATGTGTTTTTTCATGATTTTCCTCCTTTTTATTTGCAGTTCAAATTGATTTTAGTGTATTTTTTCTTAAATATTAAGCATAATAAGAATAATTTAAATAAAATTAAATTTTAAAGTGTTACTAAAAGTAATATATTTTTAAAGTATATAATTAATATTTATTAAAATTTTATGATATTAACTTTATGTTAATTATTTAAATAGTTTGTTTTTTATAGAGTTTAGATTTTCTTCTAAATTTTTGAAATTGTTTTCTAAATCTTTTTTTATATCTATAAAGAAAGGATTGCTTAAAGTAGCGATAAGATAATGATTTTCTTTAGAAAAGATATGATTTAAAGTGAAATTTTTATCTTTAAGTTTGATATAAATTTGGTCTTCGTTTTCAAAGCTAGGATTTTTGTTTGCACTTAAAATTTCGAGTAAAATTCCGCAAAAAAAGCGTTTGTTTTCGTCCAAAAACTGAATATCATAAATTTTAAAATCCTTAAATTCAAAGCAGTTTTGACTTTTAAATTCTTTCAAATCCTTTGTAAGTCCTAGTTTTAAAAAGTCTTTTTGGCTTAAACTTTGCTTTTTAAATTTCGCCCCAAAACGACGCAAAAACAAATTTAAAGCATCAATTTGTAATTCTTTTTGTGCGAGTTTTAGTTTTTTGGCTGTAAAACGAAAGAAAAAAACACCTACAAAAACAGCTAAAATTACTGCGATTAAGGCATCTCTTATAAAAACAAAGGCTAAAAAACCTACAAGTAAGGCTTCGATAATGCTTAGGAATTTTAAGATTCCTAAGCGTTTAAGTATATAAAGTCTATTATTTTCTAAGCTTTTTAAATCCATTAAGATTTTGCTTTTTCCATTCTTTTTCTTTGAGTTGGATCAAGATAGCGTTTGCGAACACGCACATTTACAGGCGTAACTTCTACAAGTTCATCTTCTTCTATCCACTCTAAAGCTCTTTCAAGGCTTAATTTTCTAGGTGGTACAAGTTTGATTGCATCATCGCTTCCACTCGCTCTTACATTGGTAAGATTCTTTCCTTTGATAGGATTAACATCTAAATCATTTGGACGAGAGTGCTCACCTATAATCATACCAGTATAAACTTTAGTTTGAGGCTCTATGAAAAGCACTCCACGCTCTTGAAGGTTAAACAAAGAATACCCCAAAGCCACGCCATTTTCCATAGAAATTAACGCTCCATTGTTACGCTTTTCAACCGCACCACTAAAAGGACGGAATTCTAAAAAACTATGATTCATCACGCCTTCGCCTTTGGTATCGGTTAAAAACTGGCTTCTAAAACCTATAAGTCCGCGTGCTGGAATTTCAAACTCAAGTCTTGTTTGTCCATCGCCTGTTGGTGCCATAGTTTTCATTTCAGCTTTTCTTTTGCCAAGTTTTTCTATTACCGCACCACTAAATTCCTCAGGTACATCGATAACTAAATGTTCAAAAGGTTCTGTTTTAACCCCATCTTCAACCTTTACGATAACTTCAGGTCTTCCCATGCAAAACTCAAAACCTTCACGACGCATATTTTCAGCTAAAATAGTGATTTGAAGTTCACCCCTACCGCTTACTTTAAATTTACCTTCGCCTGTGCTTTCGTATTTCATAGCAATATTAGTTTTCATTTCAGCTTCTAAGCGCTCAGCGATTTTATTTGAAGTTACATGTTTTCCTTCAGTTCCTGCTAATGGGCCATCATTTACAGAAAATACTATACTTAAAGTCGGCTCTTCAATGTGTAAAGGATCAAGTGGCATAGGATTGTTTGGATCTACAACGCTATCGCCCACATCTAAAGCTTCAAAACCTGCTATAGCTACGATATCTCCACTTCCTGCTTCTTCAATATCCATTTTTTCTAAGCCCATAAAGCCAATGAGTTTTGAAATTCTACCATTTACTTTGGTGCCATCAGCTTTTGCAAGCATTACGCTTTGGTTTTTCTTCACAACCCCATTGAAAATTCTAGCAATGCCTATTTTACCTACGAAATTATCATATCCTAAAGTGAAAACTTGAAGTTGTAAAGGATTATCATTTGTGCCACTTGGTGCTGGAACGCGTTCAAGTATGGTTTTAAAAAGTGGCTCCATATTATCGCTTTCATCGTTTAGATCAAGCTTAGCATAACCATTTTTTGCTGCAGCATAAACTATAGCAAAGTCAAGTTGCTCATCGTTTGCATCTAGGGCTACAAAAAGATCAAAAATTTCATTGATCACTCTTTCAGGATCAGCAGCTGGTTTGTCGATTTTGTTGATTACAACTATAGGTTTAAGCCCTAAAGATAAAGCTTTTTTAACCACGAATTTAGTTTGTGGCATAACGCCTTCTTGAGCATCTACTAAAAGCAAAACTCCATCAATCATTTTTAAAACGCGTTCTACTTCTCCGCCAAAATCAGCATGCCCTGGAGTATCTATGATGTTGATTTTTGTACCTTTGTAATTGATTGCTGTATTTTTTGAAAGTATGGTAATGCCGCGTTCTTTTTCTATATCGTTGCTATCCATAACGCGTTCTGAAATTTGTTCTCTTTCGCTAAAGGTGCCTGATTGTTTTAACAATTCATCTACCATAGTGGTTTTACCATGGTCAACGTGAGCTATAACTGCTATATTTCTAATGTTTTCCAAATTTTCTTCTCCAAAGCTAAATTTTTAAAAGCTTAGATTATACAAAAATTTAACTTAAACTACAAAGTATCAAAACTTGGAACACTTCTTGCTTCAAAAACTTATGAAATTAAAATTTTAAAAAGGAAGTTAAAATGTCAAAACCATTAAATGAAGAGATTTTTGTTGAATTTAAAAGTGATTTAGCTGAGAGAAAAAATGAAGTTTTGCTTCAAGTTTTAGAACTTTTAGAAACTTTTAGATTAGATGAAAACGAAAAAATGGCAAGAATTTCAAGCGAGCTTACAGAAATTTTAGAAAATGAAGAAAATTTAGAGAAAATTTTAAATGCTAAAAATTTAGAAGAGCTTTTAAATATCTTAACTGCTTTAAATGAAGATAAGATGATTAAAGTATATGAAGATTCTTATTTGAAAGAAAAATTTCCTAATGTAATGGTAGATAAATTTTTAAAATAATTTTTTTGAAGGAAAAGTGATGTCAAATTTAGCTCCACAAAATGATGTTTTAAATCTTACGCCGAGTAAAACTTCTACTACTAGCAGTTCTTTTAGCAAAACCAGTAAAAATAAGGAACATGAAAGTAGCGATAGCAAAAATTCAACTAAAGATGATACGGAGAGTTTTTTAAATTCTTTGCTTAATTCTATCGATGAAACCAATGAATTTTTACCTGATCATATGAAGATCAGTCAAAAAGAAGTTGTTAATGAAGCGATGAACAGACTTCAAAAAGGAGCTTTTGATGAGAGTGATAAGATAAGCATTTTCGAATCTGCTTCTTTTATGCAAATTCTTTCTTTGTTGGATAAGCTAAAAACAGATACAGCAGATGTTAAACTGGCAAATCTTTCTACTCAACTTTCAAGTCTTATCAAAACAGAGGCTAATTTTAATGCTTTAAAAGGCGCATCAAATCTTAGTGAGCTTTTGGATATAGCTAAAGATCTGGGCTTAAATGTAAAAAATATTAAAGTAGATCGTCTTCTTGATCTTAAAGCAACTTTTCCAAATTTAGATAAGGCTGATTTTTTTAAAGGTGCTGTGGATAATGTTTTTAAAGAAATCATCAATAATAAAATTTCCAATATGAGTAAAAATTTAAATCACAATTTACAAAATACAACTCATACTACAAGCACTCATTCTACGCAAAAAACAAATTCTAAAGATAGCGGTTCTTTGCTTTCTCAAACTTTAAAAAATTTAGATTCCATGCTTTCATCCAAAGAAAGCAAACACGAAAAAAATGATAAAGTTAAATCAAAAATAGAAGAAGATACCACAGATGCTAAAAATACTTTAAAAAATATCAAAAATGATGAGTTTGCAAAAAATTTAACAGAAGAGTTGAATATAAAAGATAAAAAAAACCAAGATAATTTAAATAAAGATAACACAAAAGATGCAAAAAATAATGAGCAAATAAAAAAAGATGAAAAAGAATTAAACAACCTAAATAAAGAAAGCAAAGACTTAAACAAAGACTTAAACAAAGATTTTAATAAAGAGTTAAATAAAAATCAAGAAAAAAACAATTTAAATCAAGAGAATATACAAGATCAGAATAAAAATTTAAAGAACAATAATCAAAATTTAAATCTTGATAAAAATTCAAATCAAGAAATTGTCAAAGATGCTCAGAATTTAGTTTCAAATTTAACACAAAAAGATTTTAGTTTAAATAAAGAGCCTAAAAACAACAAAGAAAATAAAGATATAAAACAGAATTTCTTTGATCAAAAATTAAATTTTGAAAATTTAAATAAAACTCAAGCAGTTCAAAACAAAGAGAATAATGCTAATTTTAGCAACAATACCAATAAAGAAACTTTTACTCAAGAGCAAACAAAAACGCACAGTGAAAATGTAGATAAAAATAATTTAGATGACTTAAATTCTTTAGTCAAAGATTTAAGTAAAGTAACACAAAACAATGCTCGCAATATCACGCCTAAAGAGACTTTGCAGTATTTTTCACAAGATTTAAAAGAGGCTGTAGATCAATATAAAGCGCCTATCACTAAACTTAGTATCACTCTAAATCCTAATAATCTTGGAGAAGTGGAAGTAACTTTGATACAAAGAGGTAATAACCTCCATATCAATTTCAACTCCAATACCAATGCAATGAATTTGTTTATCCAAAATCAAGTCGAGTTTAAAAATTCTCTTGTAAATATGGGATTTACTGGACTTGAAATGAATTTTAGTGATCAAGGTAAAAGAGAGCAAAATCAAAATCAAGGAAAAAATCGTAGCGGATATGGTTTTAAAGATGCTTTAGATGGAAAAAATGAAAGTGAAAAAGTCAATCTAGAGCTTGTTTTAGCGAAGTATTTCTAAGTTGGAACACTTATTGCTTTTAATTAAAAAAGACTGAATGTAAAAAAAGGATTTTATCATGGCGACAACAAATTGGAATAGCAATCTTAACTGGACAAATACTGCTAATACTAACCAAACAAGCAACAAGGATACGAAAGTGGATAATTCATCTAGTAGTAATAGCTCTGGTGTGGTTAGTAATCCAAATGCTACTTTAGACAAAGATGCGTTTTTAAAACTTCTTTTGATAGAGCTTCAACATCAAGATCCAACAGATCCTATGGATAGTGATAAAATGCTTACACAAACCTCACAGCTTAGTGCACTTGAAATGCAACAAAATACCAATACAACTATGCAAAAAATGGTTGAAACTATGGAAAAACTTTCCAATTCTTTTAGCACGAGCATGAGTACTGCAGCAGTGGGAGCTATAGGAAAAATGGCTACGGTAAATGAAAACAAAGTCAAATTAACAGGCGCAGATGAGGTTATTGCATTAAAAATGTATTTGCCCGAAGATTCGGATGATAAAGGAATTACCTTAGAGGTTTATGATAAAAATAATAAGTTGGTATTTAGTGAAAAAAGTAATGAGGGAAAAGAAGTATCAAAAGGTTTATTTACATTAGAGTGGCCTGGTAGAAATAATGATGGTGTTTATGCTGGGGATGGAGAGTATAGTGTTAAAGTGGTTTATAATAATAAAAACGGGGAAAAAATAACTGCAAATTATGGAACTTATCCTATAGAGGGTATTAAATTTGTTGATGGGATTGCTTATGCAAAAATGGGTGGTCAATATGTAAGTTTTGATGATATTGGTGAAATTAGTGATTATAAACTTGGTTCATCTTCAACTTCCGTTGGAGATAGTTCAAGTGGAGACTCAAGTGATGGAGATTCTTCTAATTCTGGATCTACAGAAGATGGTGATAAAGAGGAAAAGGCATAAGCCATGATAAATTCATTTTATAATGGAATTTCTGGAGTTAAAACAAATAGTTTTGGTATTGATATTTATGCAAATAATATAGCTAATGTTAATACTACAGGTTTTAAGTATTCTGATGCTCAATTTAAAGATGTTTTTTATAGCACTATAACCACTCAATCAACTAATCCTGCTCAAGGTGGATATGGCTCAGGATCAGCTTCTTCTAATGTGGTTTTTGAGCAAGGTTCTCTTGTGGCAAGCGATAGCGAATTTGATGTGGCTTTACAAGGAAAAGGATTTTTTGGGGTTTTGGGAGCGGATGGTAATGCTTACTATACTAGAAATGGATCGTTTAAAAGAGATGCAAATGGATATTTGGTAGATTCTTATGGAAATTTTGTTTTAGGAACAATGAACCCTGCTTTTACCGGTATCAACTATAGCGATAGGGTTGCGGGGCTTATGGGGGATTATCTTAACACAGGAACTCCGGTAAATAATGGTTTTACCGTAAATTCAAATAATTCTTTCGGTATAGGCACAACTGCTTCTCAAGGGGCTATTAAAGTACCTGTGAATATGTATTTACCTCCTCAAGTAACTCAAAATGTAAAATGGAGTGGAAGTTTAAATACTAACACAACAACAGAAGTGGTCAAAGTAGATCTTGATCCTGGTAAATTTAACATTACAAAAACCGAAGATGGAAAATATGTAGTTAGCGGTAGTGTTAGCAAAGAAGATGTGTTTAGTGCTAAAGTGGGTGATAGGATCATTTTAAATTTCACTGACGATAATGGCGTAAAAAAAAGCTTTGAAGCAACTTTAGATGAAAATCTTAATTTTAAAAGCAATGAGCTTGATTTAAAAGGATTGGATGAAAATAGCATCAAGCTTGATACAGCTCAAATTTCAACAGAACAACAAAAAGCCAATAAAGATATTTTAGAATCCCCTATTTATAATGCAGATGGAAGTAAAAGTACTTTAAGGGTTACGCTTGAAAGAGTTTTGCCGCAAGAAGGCGATAATATACAATATAAAGCCATTGCTCAAATTTATGATTCTAATGGCAATGCCGTAGGCAATCCAACTGAAGGAAATATGGTTTTTGATAAAAATGGTGCTTTGCTTCAAAACAATATTACAAGCATTGCAAACCCAAATGGCGGAACAATTAATATTGATTTAGGCTCTCCTTATGATGCTAATAAACCTGGTTCGGGTTATAGTGGGATTTATATTAAAGAAGGCGTTGAAAAAAATGTAGTTACACAGCAAGATGGTGTAGCCGAAGGATTTTTTAAACAATATGATATATCTGATGATGGAAGTATTGTAGCACAATTTAGCAATGGTAAAAATGCTATAGTTGGAAAGCTTGCTTTATATAATTTTATCAATGAGCAAGGATTGGCTGCTATGGGCGATAATATCTTTGCTGCAACAGCTAATAGTGGTGAAGCAAGTTTTATTATGAAAAATGGACAGATTGTTAATACAGCCAAATTTAAAGGCGGATTCTTAGAACAATCTAATGTTGATTTAAGCGTAGAGCTTTCAAATCTTATAGTAACTCAAAAAGCCTTTGATGCAAGCTCAAAAAGCATTACCACAAGCGATCAAATGATACAAAAGGCTATTAATATGAAAAGATAATTTTTAGGAATTATCTTTTTCTAGTTTTTCAAAAATAATTTTAATTTCTTCTATATCGCTTTCACTATAATCATGACTTGATTTAATATAGCTTGCTTGTTGCCCTTTTTCAAGGTATAAAACTTTTTCATAATCTTTTAAATTTATTTGATGCTTTAGTTCAAGCTCGGTGTTTGTTTTAGGATAAAATTTTAAAAAATTATCCTCTCCAATATTTTCAGCTTTTATGTATATTTTTACATTATAAACCATTTCATCTAAAAAATTTAGCTTTGCGTCAATATGATATTTTAATTTTATAAGTTTTTTATACAAGACACTAAGATGATTATATTTTTTTATGATATCACGATAAAGATTTGAAAATTTCATATCTATAGTATTAAGTTTTTCAGTTTTTTGAAGTTTGATAATCTTGATTTGATTTTTGATTAGATAATCATAGTAATTTTGCATTTGACTTATGATATTATTAAGTTTACTCTTTGTTTTAAGGCTTAAATTTGTAAGATTTTCAGTTTCTGAGTTTGATTTATTGTTAATAAAATCTAGTGGAGAAATTACAATATTATTTTTAAATTTTATATTATTTGTTATGATTAGATTTTTTTTGGGATATAAGATATTATCTGCTAATAAATTGCAAATATAAATATTTTCTGCTTCTATTTTTCCACCCATGCAGTTTTCAACAAATACATTTTTGGCTATAACTATCCCGTTTTCTAAATTTTTTATATACACAGTATCAGCTTGCAAAGTTCCTTTGTGTGTTGTAATAAAAATATCTTGTGCAAAAATTTCGCTTTTTGCATGAGTTAGGCCTTTGATGCTGATATTTCTTCCATAAAGTTTTGTCGCTCCAATGCTTCCATTTACTTTTATGTCTGAAGCTTGAACATTTACAATACCTGATTTAACAGCATCATCATTTATATCAAAATTAGTGATTTCTAAGTTTATATTTTCATCAGTATTTGTTTTGATTGAACCGGTTGTTTTAAGTCCTACTTGTGATAATTTTAAATTATTTGTAACACTATATCCTGATCGGTCTTTATTTAAAAATCCATAATTTGCACTAAAATATTTAATTCTATCTTCTAGTTCTTCTGTATAAATGCTTTCATCTTTTATGATAAAAGGATTATCAAAAAAAGCTATTGGATTTAAATGAAGGATTTCTCCTCTTAAATTTCGTCCTTCTTTTCCAAGAATTCTATAAATGTATTCAAAAAGTAGCTCATTTTTTTCAATAGGTTTACAGTAGTTTCCTTCATCATAGTTAATATTTTCGTCAAAACATTCTTCGTTAACATCTCTATGATAAATAATTTCATCACTTTTATGTTCAATCTTATCTACACCTTTGGCAATTTCAAGCTCTATTTCTTTAATAGATGGACTTTTTTGTATTGATAAGATAAAATCATCAATCTTGTCAAATAAATTTTTATCAAGTCTTAAGATTAAAAATTTTTGTTTGATCATTACTTTATAAATATTTTGTAAAATGTCAAATTTTAAATTTGGATAGTATTTAAAATTATCCAAAAAATTAATATTGGCCTTAAGATAAGTTAAACTAGGATTAGATTTAAGCTTAACCACGAAACAGTTTTTTTGTGTTTTTGGATAAATTTCTATAAGAAATTTTTGCACCATGGTATTGTAATTTTTTACAAAAAAATCATCCGCATAAAATAAGTCAAAATCCTTTCTTTCATAAGTTTTTGTTTTTGCTGGTTTTATATTAGAACACAGAAGTTTAAAATCTATAATTCTAAAATCAAGAATTTGATCTGTGCTGGCTTGTTCATATTTTAAACTTTCAAAAGGATTGAAAGTTTCTAAAGTTTTTATTTCATAGCTCATCATTACACTCCTATGTTTTCGAGGATATGATTTAACATTTCATAATTTTGATTTAAATCAATATGATCTAAATGCACTAAAATTTGTCCACATTTTTCACATTTTAAAGTATTTTCTTTGCTAACAAGTTCTTCGTGTATGGTTTGTGGAACTGCATGAGTACGCAAATAACAGTTGCAAATATAATCATAGGTTTTTTCAGTCTTTAAATCTTGCCTAATCGATTTTAATTTTATGTATTGCTCTAGATTATAATGAATCTCTTGAAGATGTAGAGCTTTTTTTGTGAAGTTAGCTATCCATAAATCTTCAATAGCAAAATGATCTAAAATCCAATCTTTGGTCAATGTTGAAAGTTCAAATGACATTTTAACAATATCATTTGAGTGTTCTAAAAGTTCTTTAGTCTTTTTTAATAATATTTGATGAGATTTTCTATGTTCTTCAATCAAAGGAAAATCAATGCTTTCCATAAATTTTTCTTCATCTTTGAAATGAATTTTTACATATTGGAATAACTTTGTAAGAATTTGTTTTAAATCATTTTTGTGTTGCACATCATTATCTTGAATTTTTAAAGCTAAATCGTTTGCAATTTCAGCAATTTCAAAAATTAGTTCGTGTTGTTTATCTAATTGTATGTTTTTAATGCTAAAATCTTTACTCCATTTGATTTCCATGATTTTTCCTTAAAAATTTTATATAATATATCTATATAATCGTATTTCCTTGAAAAAAACAATAATTTTGCAAATTAAATTTAAAAATTTATATAAAATATAACCAATTTGTTACATATTTATACATTTTTATATTTAGTTTTTATAGCTCAACACTTTTTAAGTATATTATGATATAATTTCTTTGCCTTTTCTTAGACCTGTGCAATGCTATTTTTAAGCACCGCTTCAGGGTGGGAACACAGCAGAGCACTTGATTTTAGTGTGTGCCGCAGTTATCTGGGGAAGGGTTTTCTTCATTTAAAATTCCCTATTTATTTTTCAATTAGACTAGCTTCTTTATAAAGTAAAAATTATGTATATTTGTAACAATAAATTAAAAATTTATTTAAAAATTATAATTTTAAGATTTATTAAAATATTAGTTAACTAGAATTTAAGCATTGCAAATTACATTACCAATATCAAAGGATAAACAATGGATAGAAAGAAAATTCCCTTGTTGGTGCTGTGTATTTTAATTGCAGCTGTGTTTTGGCTTATACCTACTCCTGTAGGTTTGGAAGATAATTCTTGGCATTTTCTTGGGCTTTTTATTGCTGTGATTATGGCAGTGATTTTACAAGTAATGCCTTTGGGGGCTGTTTGTATGGTAGCTATTGCCATAATAGCTCACTACCCAAAGTTCTGTGCGTGCTACACATATAAAAACTCTTGAGGGAATTGTTTTAAGAGATAATTCTAATATCTATAAAACAACTATGGATGAGGCAGTTGAAGCCACTATTTTGCAGGCTTTAATCAATGCTAATATAAGTAGAAATTTAAAAGCAAAAGTTAATGAAATTTTAAAATCAAGCACAGATATAAATTACCAGATTGAAAATCTAAGTAAAATTTACACCAAGGCTACTTCAAAAACTTCTACGCAACAACTTATTGATGAGACTAAAATTTCAGCTTTAAATACTTTAGCACTTGATTTTTTATCTCAAAAGAGTATAGATGAAAAGGTAAATACTGCTATATCAAATTTAAAATCTAAAACAGGTATAAAAGATGCTTTAAGTGGTTTTTCAAATTCTCTTATTTGGCTTATAGTGATTTCTATTATTGTGGCTCGTGGAGTTATTAAAACAGGACTTGGAGAGCGTTTGGCTTATCATTTTATCAGTATTTTTGGTAAAAAAACCTTAGGTATTGCTTATTCTATAGCTTTTTGTGAAACCATTTTAGCTCCAGTTACTCCTTCAAATACTGCAAGAGCAGGGGCTATCATAAATCCTATAGTTCAAGCTATTGCAAGAAGTTTTAAATCCACTCCTGAAGATGGAACGCAAAATAAAATAGGCACTTATCTTTCTTTGGTAAATTATCAAGCTAATCCTATTTCATCAGCTATGTTTATTACAGCTACAGCTCCAAATCCTTTGGTGGTTGATCTTATAGCACAAGCTACAAATTTAGAAGTGCATTTAACTTGGGGGCAATGGGCTTTAGGAATGTTTTTACCTGGTATAGCTGCTATGCTTTTGATGCCTTTGGTGCTTTATTTTCTCTCTCCACCAGAAATTAAATCCACGCCTAATGCTTCCACTTTTGCTAAAGATAAATTGAAAGAACTTGGAAAAATGAAAAATAGTGAAAAAATCATGCTCAGTGTTTTTGTCTTGCTTTTGCTTTTATGGGCTGGGACTTTTGGTTTGCTTTTTGGAATTTCTCTTGATGCGACTAGTGTGGCTTTGCTTGGGTTGTCTTTGGTGTTGATTAGTGGAGTTTTAACTTTTGGGGAAGTTTTGGCTGAAAAAGCTGCTTGGAATACTTTAGTATGGTTTTCAGCTCTTGTAATGATGGCAACTTTGCTTGGCAAACTTGGTGTTACTCAGTTTTTAGCTGAAGCTTTAGGTGAATTTGCTTCTGCTATGGGACTTGGGGAAATTTCTATTATGATATTTTTAAGCCTTGCTTTTTTATATACGCACTATTTCTTTGCTTCTACTACAGCTCATATATCAGCAATGTTTTTTGTTTTTTATAGCGCAGGGCTTGCCTTAGGAACACCACCACTTCTTTATGCTTTTATTATGATAGCTTCAGGTAATGTTATGATGGCATTAACTCACTATGCAACAGGAACAGCTCCTGTTATTTTTGGAACAGGCTATGTAACTCTTAAAAAATGGTGGAGTTTAGGTTTTGTGATTTCCATAGTTGATATAGTAGTGATGATAGCTGTTGGACTTATTTGGTGGAAAATTTTAGGATTTTATTAATAATTTCTAGGAATTAATTCCTAGAAATTATTCTATAAAACCGCTTGCTATGACTTTATCATAATCATAAAAGACTGCCATTTGTCCGCTAGCAAGTCCATAAACAGGATTTTTTAGAGTGATTTTTGCACTTTTATCTTCATAAATTTCTACCTTGCAAGGTGTAGATTTTGAACGATAGCGGATTTTTACTTCGCAATCAAGCTCTTTAGCATCTATAAAAAGATTGATATTTTTTAGCTTAAATTCACTGATTTTAAGTTCTTCTTTGGTTCCTACGATGATTTGATTTTGCTTAGGATTGATTTTTAAAACAAAATGTGGTTCATGTGCCCCATGCACTTCAAAGCCTCTTCTTTTGCCTATAGTATAGTGCATATAGCCCTCATGTTTGCCTACTACTTTTCCGCTGCTATCTAATACTTCTCCAGGAATTTTTGTATCCATAAACTGATCTAAAACTTGCACATAAGTATCTTCAACAAAGCAAATTTCAGAACTTTCCTTTTGAGTGGCAAAAGATTTTAAAACCTCTATAGTGGAAGCAAATTTTTTCACATCTTCTTTTTTCATTTCGCCTAGCGGAAAAATAAGATATTTTAAAGCTTCTTTATCTGCACTGGCTAAAAAATAGCTTTGATCCTTGCTTTCATCTACTGCGGTTTTTATTAAGTTGTTTTCAAGTCTTGCATAATGCCCCGTGGCAAGTTTTTCACAACCTAAACTTTTAGCAAATTCTAAAAGTTTTCCAAGTTTGATAAAACGGTTACATAAAGCGCAAGGATTTGGTGTTTTACCCTCTTTATAAGTATCTACAAAAGGCATATAAACTTTGTTTTTAAAATCTTCTTGTAAGTCTAAAATATGATAAGGAATTTGTAAAAAATTTGCAACTTTTTCTACTTTTTTGATATTTTCTTCGTGGTAATTTGGTTTGCCATGAAGCTTCATATAACAACCTATAACTTCATGACCTAAATTTTTAAGTTTATAAGCAGTGACTGTACTATCAACTCCACCGCTCATAGCGACTAGAATTTTCATTAAATTTCCTTTAAAGTATTAATTATAAAATTCAAGTCGTCAGTGATTTTATACTTTAACTCATCTCCTTTAGAAATCACTTCAAGTTTGAGCAAAGAATTTCTGACGAACTCATCAAAACCTCGCCAAAATTCACCCCCAAACAAAATAATAGGAACATCTTTTTTAAATTCCAGTTGTTTTAATGTAAGAATTTCACACAATTCATCAAGTGTTCCAAAGCCGCCTGGGAAGATCACAAAAGCTAGACTCTTTTCAATAAGAGCCATTTTGCGTATGGCTAAGCTCTCAAAAGTAATATTATATTCTACAAAATCATTAAGTTTTTGCTCGTGAGGTAAAAATATATTAAACCCTACAGAACTCATTGAATTTGTATTATTTTTTTGTGAAAAAGCACCTTCGTTGGCTGCACGCATAATGCCTCCTCCTCCACCACTTATCACACAAAAACCATTTTGAACACATTTTTGTGCCAAAATTTTAGCCTGCTGATAATAAAAATTATCTTCTTTAAGTCTTGCTGAACCAAAAAAAGTTACGGCATTTTTTAGGTTTGGTATGTTAGCAAATTTTTCTAAATCTTGGCTTATTTTTTCATTCATTTTTCAACCTTTAGTTAAAATAAATTCCATTCTAGCTAAAAATTTATAATAAGTTCTTTATTATATAAGTTTTAATAGGTTTATTTTATTAAGATTAGGAATTTAAAGACTTTTAAATCTTTAAGCCTTAATATCTATACTTTTTGGTGCAGAATTTGAAGAAAGGATTTTGTTAAATTCTCCTGCATCATCATCACTAAATTTCACACCAAAAAGAAGTTCTAATTCTTTACTTATGTTAAATTTACCTTCTAATAGTTTTTTTACAAGCTCGTTTCTTGTGCTATCATCTTTGTAAGTTTCTTTGTTTTTACTTTCTGCTTGTATAGGTTTAAAAGCTTCTTCTTTGTTTTCTTCTGAATTTTTTTGCGATGAATTAATATTTCTAAAATCGACTAAATATTTTTGTTGAAGCTCAAGATATTTTGTTTTAAATTCGTCTATATTTTTACTTGTATGAAAAACTTTAATATAAGCTTCATCATAACTCACCCCATCAACTTCCATCCAATGGGGTGATTTTGTATTTTCATCTATCCATTTAAATAAGCTTTTAACCTCAGATTCTGAAAATTCATTTTTCCTAAGTTTATCTTCTATTGATCCTTCAACCAATTCTACTTTATCGCTTAGTTTCACATAATCCTTATACATATTTATAAAACTATTACCAAGTTTTTCTCTTGCTTCTTTTGTAAGCTCAGGATTTCCATTTTCGATACTTTCATCTCTAATTTTAGTAAGTGTCTGTAGAGGATTATTTCCAAAATATCTATTAAAAGAACTTAAAGTAATCATCTTGCATACCACCCTCCAAGAGCAGACTCCATTTGCCCTTTGCATTTGTTTGCCATTTCTTTAATAATCATATTATTATTTAACATAGGGCTAGAATTAAATTTATACATTTGCTGATTTTGTGTATCATATGCTCCAACTCCATAAGTGAAAAGAACATAAGGTTTTCCTAAATCAGAAACTTTTACTTGTCTTTTAACTGTATATACAGGAAGGATAGAGAGAGAATTTTGTGTTACTTGTAAAAATGCTGTAAATCTATTTTTACTAGGATTTGAGCAAGATGTTTGATCTATACCACAAAGCCCTTGTGGAGCGTTTGCATTGCCTTGAAGGTAGTTTGCCATATATTGCAATTCTCCTTCAGTGTATTTTGCTATGGCATATAGTTCATCTGCTGGATTCCATTGAGTTCCATTATGTAAGAACACAACTTGATACCCACCCTTAATTTGTTTCATCTCATCTAAATTAAGAGCTTTAACCCCTTGAGAATTATCACTTAAAGCACCATTACTAACTTTAGCTAAAAAATCCCCAGCAAAAGCAGAACTAGCTAACAAAGAACCTAAAATCAATGAACTTGCTAATTTTTTAAGCATAATTTCTCCTTAATGTGATTTAAATTGTTATATCAATTTTTTGTTTTCTCTGTAAGTATTTTATTAATTCTTTTTGCCCTTTTTGCATTATCAAGCTTTAATATCTATACTTTTTTGTGCAGTATTTTGAGAAATAATTTTGTTAAATTCTCCTGTATCATCATCGCTAAATTTCATACCAAAAAGAAGTTCTAATTCTTTACTAGTGCTAAATTTACCTTCTAATAGTTTTTTTACAAGTTCGTTTCTTGTGCTATCATCTTTGTAAGTTTCTTTGTTTTTACTTTCGCCTTGAATGGCTTTGAAGGGTTTTTCACTTTGTTGAGTGATAATTTCATCATCACTAGAAAGCAACATTTTATCACCCATAGCCATTTCGTATTCTTTCACAAATTCATCGTGTCTTTGCTTAAAATCTATGTATTTAGTTTTAAACTCATTTAAGCTTAAATCTTTACTTATAAGTGCGTCAAATTCTTTATAAAATTCATCGGCTTTTTTGATGATGTCGTAGCCCAAATGAAACATCTTAGAATAAGAAACAAAAAAACCTAACATCATTTTCTCCGTAGTTGGGTCCCATTTTGTATAAGCAGGATTAAAATCTTTTAAAGGGGATTTTTCTATTTTATTGGGGTCTTTTAAAGCATTTGACTTCATAAAGTTGTTAAATTCTTGCATATCTTTTTTGCTAATACTTTCATCAAGTCCGAATATTTTAGGATTATACTCAAATTTTTTTCCACGATAAGGCAAAGCACCTTCTCCTGTTATAACGGCTACTCCGTGTTTGTTGATTTTAAAATCAATATTTTTATCTTGTTTAAAATTTGAAGTGTTATAATCATAGTTTAAATTTGAGTTTAGACTATTTATCATTAGTTTTTCCTCTTTACTTGATAGAATACCCACCAAGATATCTTTCTAAAAAGTCTTTATAGTTTGAACTGATTTCCTTAACTACTCTGTAATTATTCAAAACAGGACTTGATTTTACTCTATACCAAGAACCTGATTGTTCGTTGATTACAGCCACTCCATAAGAAAAATACACAAATCTTTTCCCTAAATTAGAAATACCAATATTTCTTTTCACAGTATATCCAAGAAAGTTACGATAAGGGTCATCGCCCACTATACTCATAGTTTCCCAAAGTCTTTTTTGATTGATATAGGAATGCTTACCATTAACCAAACAATTTGTAGTTTCTATACCGCACATTCCACCAAATCGAACAAGTCCTTCTCTATTCCAATAATATTGATCTCCGTTACTATCTTGAAATAAAGTTAATTCCAAATTCCAATCAGGTTTGGCAAAGGCTATAACTTCATTATCACTAAGTCGTTTTAAATAGGTTATATACCCACCCTTAATTTGTTTCATCTCATCTAAATTAAGAGCTTTAACCCCTTGAGAATTATCACTTAAAGCACCATTACTAACTTTAGCTAAAAAATCCCCAGCAAAAGCAGAACTAGCTAACAAAGAACCTAAAATCAATGAACTTGCTAATTTTTTAAGCATAATTTCTCCTTATTTAATTATTTTACTCTTTATTTGAATAATATCACAAATTATATATTAAAATCAAATTTTTTTATTTGGAACATTCATTGCTTTTAAAAAAATTTGAAAATATTTAGAAAGGCAACAATGAAAAAGATTTGTTTAAGTATTTATGGTTTTAGTTAATTGTGTTTTTGCTAGTGATGAACTAAATATAGACAGTTTATTTAAAAAGCAAATAGGCTTAAGAAGCATTACAAGCTTTTCTTTGCTTAGCACAGGAAATGCAAACTCGTATTCTCTTTATCCTAATATAACAATAGGCGGAGATCCTACAATTTGGAATGATACAAAGCAAGTGTTTTTAACTCAAACTTTCATTTATACCATAACACCTAAGTTTGACATACTTATTTCAGGGGGCGGAAGTTATGCAAGAGGGGAATATACAAACTTTTTTACAAATGAGTATTCTAGTAAAAACAGAATAGGTTTTGATAATTTATGGCTAGGTTTTATTTATACAGGCGATAGCATTGCAGATTTAATTCCACAAATTACCTTTCAAACTGCAGTCGTTCAAAGAGAAAAAGCAATCAATCAAACCAAAAACTTTTATCTAAAATCACAAAGCTTACAAGCTAGTTTAAGGGGATATAGCGATCCTGTGGTTTATAGTATTTATACAGGATTTGGTTATAATCAATCAAGAAAATTTAAAACCCTTAAAATAGAGTATGGAAATAGTATTTATGTGGGTGGGGATTTATCTATTATTCTAAGTCCTAAAATTCTTTAGATTTAGGAGCAGAGCAAAGATTTCAAACCGAGCAAAAAATTAATGGTTATCAAAATTCTGAAGTGCGTTCTATTCCAACTTTAAGTTTAGGTTCTACTTATAGCATTAATTCAGATACCGCAGTTTCTGTTAATGCTAGTTTTGGAGGAAGCTCTGCTTCTCCTGATAGCATATTTGGGATAAGCTTATGGAAAAAATTCTAAAAATTTTATTATTTTTACCCATTCTTGCTTTGAGTGCAAAAGCCGAATGGGTAGTTAAGTCTTATCAAGAAATTAAAAACGAAAGAGTAATAAGACAAACTTATGAGCAATCTTGTGGGGCTTCATCTTTAGCAACTTTACTTAATATACTTGATGATCAAAAAAAGTTTGATGAACTTGAACTTTTAAAGATTATGAGCGGACAAGAACTTTATACGGATATGGTAAGCTTTGCAGATTTAAGCGATGCAGTTAAAAAACTGGGCTTTCAAAGCAATTCATATCAAATCAATAGAGAAAACTTGGATAAACTTGTAAATATTCCAATGCTTGTAAAAATTGAAGATGATCCACGCTTTCCACATTTTGTTATAATTATCAATCATAAAGGAAATTATTTGCAAATACTTGATCCAAGCCATGGAGAATATATAAGTTCTAAAAGTCAATTTTTTAGTATTTGGGATAGATATAATAAAGGTGGTTATGCTTTAATTGTTGCTCCTAAAAAAGAGCTAAAACCTTTTAAGTTAAATACTCCAAAATCTTTACATTTTGATTTCAGCCCTTTTAGTTTGTTTTAGTTTTAATTCGTTTATATTTATTATTCTTAATTTGTAGGCTAAAACTTTTTATCTTAGTTGTTCTAATCTTTCTTTTTTAGAACCAATTTCTGTAATTTGAACGCCGAAGTTACCATCGACAATTACTACCTCGCCATAAGCAATTCTTTTATCTCCGATTAAAATTTCAAGCGGATCATTTGCAAGTTGATTAAGCTCTACAACTGAACCTATATCCATAGTTAAAACATCTTTTAAAAGCATTTTTTTATTGCCTATACGCACACGAACAGGTAAGCGTACATCCATGATAAGATTGATATTTTTAAGTTCTTCGCTAAGCATGATTGTTTTTTCTTCAGTATTGTGATTAGAATCAGTGCTTGTATTTCCTGTTTCAGCAGGTTTCCCGCTTAGGATGTTATGGAGTGTTTGATCCATGGCTAAAGAAACTTGTTCTTCTAAATCGCCTATTTTTACATCATATAAAAATAATTTTTTAAAATCTTTAAAATCTACGCTTTCAGGCACAAATTCACAAGATTCTATACTAAAATCCATTTTTGGAATGTCTTTTTGGGCTCCTAAGGTTGTAGAAAATGCTGAAACGATGTTTTGGATAGCTTCTTTAGCTGCATCCATTTCATCAGGACCTAGTTTATCGTTTTTGGTGATCTCTTCTTCACCCATCATCCATTCACCAATAGCACTCATTAAAACAGCACCAGCTAAAATTCCTATTTTTCCACCATTTGCTATATCAAATATAGCATACACTAAAGGTGCTTTTAAAGTATCACTTGCATTGACATCAAATTCTTTATATTCGCTAAATTCAGCACTTTTTCCTGTTAAACCTTCAATGGTGCTGATGCATTCATTTGTAAACATTTTTAAAAAATCATTGATCATATTTCTTCATCCTCCTCTTCAGGCTCATCATAAACACTAGCTTTAGCTTTACGTTCTTCTTCGTATTTTTCCAAAATTTCTTTGATTTCATCTTTATCTGTGCGTATGAGTTCTAAAATTTTAATAGATTTTCTAAAACGATGCAATCCAATTTGTGCTAAGAAAACATCTTTTTTATCGATGCTTACTATAGCTTTATCATCTGCTTCTCTATCAAGCCTTAAAATATCGCCTTGTTTAAGTTCTAAAAATTCATGAACATTAATTAAGGTTTTTCCTAAAATTGCCTCATATACCACTTCAGCGCGACCGATTAAAGTTTTAAGTTCTTTGTTGCGTGATTTTTTGGCTGAGGTTTCACCCATCATAATGTCGCGGTTTGCCAAACGGCTTAATATACTTTCTAAATGCACTACAGGATAGCAGATATTTACCATACCACTTGAATTTCCTATGATGATTTCCATTACCACCATGATAACAATCTCATTTTGAGATACGATTTGCACAACATTTGGACTTGATTCTTTAGCTTCAATACTAGGATAAATTTCAGTTACAGTAGCCCAGCTTTCTTTAAGTCTTTGCATAATGATACGCAAAATAGAATCAAGCAAATTAAGCTCAATATCCGTAAGCTCACGCGAAGCTTCATAGCTATCACCTTGACCACCTAAAAGCCTATCTATCATAGGAAAAGCTATGCTTGGATTGATTTCTAAAACACAGTTTCCATCTAAAGGTTTGATAGAAAAAACGTTAAAACTTGTTGGGCTTGGCAAAGACATTAAAAACTCTCCATAAGTCATCTGATCGACTGAATGAAGTTTAGTTTCAACAATACTTCTCATCATCGATGAAATTTGAGAGGCTAAATTTCTTGCTAATTTATCGTGTATGCCTTTAATCGTCCTAAGTTGTTCTTTTGAAACTCTGTTTGGACGCTTAAAATCGTATACAACGATATTTCTTTCATCTTTTTCATCTTTTGAATTTGAGGCTATGGGCGTGTCGGTGTTATCATCGACAACTTCAAGTAGGGCATCAATTTCTTCTTGGGAAAGTATCTCAGCCATTACACTAGCCTTTCTCTAAGTTTTTTAAGAAGTTTTTTGTGAATTTGTGAAATTCTGCTTTCACTGATTTGTAAAATTTCACTGATTTCTTTTAGGCTTAATTCTTCATAATAATAAAGCTGAATAATTAACTGATCGCGCTCTTTAAGATCATCTAGCACTTCGTGAATTTTTTCTAAAAGTTCTTCTTTTTCAATTTTTTCTAAAGTATTGTCTTTGTTATAAAGTTCGATTTGCTCATCGATGGGCAGGGTATAGCTAATAGCATGAGCTGTTCTTACCTCTTTGATTTTTTCTACATCTAAATCAAGTTTTTTGGCTAGATACTCATCATCAGGTTCGCATTCATTCTCAAGGAAATATTCATCCATGATTGCATCAATATCTTTAATAATTTTGCGATTATTGCGACTCATTACATCAAGACTTCTAAGATAATCAAGCATAGAGCCATTAACTCTTTTTCTTGCAAAACCCCAGAAGTTATCATTTTGTTCTTTATCGTAACGGCGTGAAAGCTTTATCATTTCTTCAACGCCTATGCTAATAAGATCATTAACATCTATGCTTGAAGGCAAGCGTTCTTTTAGTCTAAAAGCCATAGCACGTAGGGCTGGCATGTAAGAAAGCACAAGCTCATCTTGCTCTTTCTTTAGCATTTGTGCATAAGCTTTAGGCGGCTCTTTTAGCATTTCTTCGTCTTTCTTTGGATTCATTTTTCTTTAGCTCTTCTCTTTCTTCATTGAGCTTTTCTAAAATTATATCCATTTTCTTTTCACGAATAACTAAATCGTTGATAATATTATTGCTAGTTTTTTCATAATCGTGTTTATTAAAGATTCTGCCACTAATTTTCTTTACATCTATAAAATTCATAATAGCAATATGAACAAAAACATAAAACATAAAAGTAATAAAACAAGTAAAAATCAGTATATCAAAGGCTTCATCTATACTAATAATGCTAAATGCAAGTCCTATAAAAAATCCACAAACAGTGAAAAATGCTACGTAATTTTCTGGCCTCATAATCTCTTCTCTTTATTGCTAAAATCTTTCAATAATTTTTCTAAAAAAACTTGAAAAACTACGATTTGAAACATTATCAAGCACTTTCCGTTCCAATCTATATAAAAGCTTGGAAGCTAGGGCTTTAAGCTCATCACTTGAGGCTGTGTTTTCATCGCTAAATAAAGTTCTTTTTTTAATACTACCACTTACATCTTTAGAAGCGCTTAAATGGCCTAAGAATTCTAAATTTAAAGGATTTTTAATGTTTGCATCTGCAACTTTTTTAATATTTTCAAAAACTTTTAAAGCTTCATTTTCATTTTTTACAACATTAAAGAGCATTAGTAAATTTTCTTTTGTCTTAGAAGTTGTTTTTATGGTTGCATACGCATCAGTGATTGCTGCAGGATCAGGAACAGTTACTACTATAACTTCATCAGCCATTTCTAAAAAATTTAAAATATTTCCACCAATACCCGCGCCTGTGTCGATAATAAGAAAATCAAGCTCATCTAAAATACTTGCTTGATTTAAAAATCTCTCGTAAATATTTTTATCATTATATTTTAAAATCTCATCTCCACTTTCGCCTGGGATGAGCCATAAATTTGGCTTAACTTCTATTAAAATATCTTCCAAGGAGCATTCTCCACGTAAAACATGCAAGAGATTTTTTTGTATGCGTACATTTAAAATGACATCCAAATTTGCCAAGCCAATATCAGCATCAAAAAGCCCAACTTTATAGCCATTATTTGCTAAAACATTGGCTAGATTTGCGCTAATCGTACTTTTTCCAACGCCACCTTTTCCACTTGTAATAGCTATAAAATGAGTGTTTTGGGATTTTTTGGTTCCATTTTGACTCATGAGATTGCGAAGTTTATTTGCTTGGTTATTCATTATTTTTTCCTTTATTAAACCCTTCTAAAATACAATGAACTAGAAAATCACTATTGGCTACTTCTAAATCATCTGGCACTTCTTGTCCTGTAGAGAAAAAGCTTAGAGGAATATTCGTTTCATAAATAAGAGAGAAGATATTTCCAAAAACCTTTGTTTCATCAAATTTAGTAATAATCAAAGTATCAATATTTAAGAATGAAAAATTTTTATAAATTTCCATTAAATCTTCATGTTTGGTGTTTGCAGAAACCACTAAATTTACATCAATTTCTGCATTTGAGTGCATTAAAAATTCTTTAGTTTTAGAAAGTTTACTTTGATCGTATTGTGAATTTCCTATAGTATCAACCAAAATTACTTCGCAATTATTTAAGCTTTTTATCGCTTCATCTAAATCCTTTGGTTCTATGCTATCAATAATAGGAAGTTTCATCATTTTTGCATACTGAAAAAGTTGCTCAACCGCACCGATTCTATAAGTATCAAGCGTAATAATACCTGTTTTATAACGCTTATCTCCATAAGCATAGCGAAAAGCTAACTTAGCTAAGGTTGTTGTTTTTCCGACTCCTGTTGGGCCTACTAGCATCATGATTTTTTGTTTTTTTATATCGCTTTCAACACGACAAGGCAAGATATTTCTTAAAAGTGAGTGAAAATATCTTTGAACCGCATCTTTGTTGGTTTTCATAGCAGCTGGCATATTTTCTATAGTTGCTTTCATAATCGCTTCTAGATGATTTTCAAGCATTCCACTTTCTTTAGCTTGTTTATAAATACTTGCAAATTCAGGAGGTATCATAAGATTTTTTCTAGCTTCGGCTTTATCGTCCCACATCATATCTGCAAGAAGATCTATTTTATCGTTAAGCTTGTTGATTTGTTTTTCAAATTGCTTTTCAAAATTTTCTATTTTTTTATTATAATTTGGATTAGGGGTGTAATTTTCTAAAGGTGTGTTTGTGACTTTAGAAATTTCATTACTAACTTCACTTAGCTTTTCTTTAAAATCATCAAAGTCTAGAGTCTTATTTTGATGAGGGTTGATTTTGTTTTGTGGAAAATCTTGATAGGTTTTTTTAGTTAAGTCATTGTTTTTTACAGTGTTTAAATTTCTATTTAAGCGAGCATTTGAGAAATCCAAGACTACATCTTCATCTTCTTGAGGGATTTGAGATCTAATTTTTTCTTCTGCAAGAGAGGTAGAAGATGGTTTTGGCGAGCTTTTTTTTGCAGGTAAAGATTTCCCTTGTTTTTTTAAGTGTTCTTCATAGTCGCTTTCTTCTATGGCTACCATAACCTCATAAAGTGCATTGCGATTTAAGGTTTTAGGACGAATTTGTTTATTTGTTATAATTAAAGCTTTATCTCCGTAATCTTCTTTTACTTTGGGTATAATTTGTTCTGTATCTTCAACAGTAAAAGTATGTATAAGTTGTCCCATATTATATTCCTTATATCATGCCTAAAGGCAAAATTACACTCACTCTTTCTTTAGCCCCTTTATGAGGCACCTCACACCACTTATCACGCTTGACTTTTTGTGAAAAGTATAAAAGATCTAAATCAAGCGTTCTAGGAGCGTTTTTGAAAGTTCTCTTGCGTTTAAATTTTACTTCATAATAAAGTAAAACTTTCAAAAGTGCTCGTGCATGCAAATTAGTTTGTATCAACATAACAGCATTGGTAAAATCTTTTTGCTCTTTAAAACCAAAGGCTTCATTTATCAACATAGGAGATGTGGATAAAATTTTAAATCTTTTATCATCCATCATTACTCGAAAAAGCATATCAAATCTTTTTTTTTCAGGTTCTATATTGCTTCCTAAGCCTATAAGGGCTAAATATTTAAAAGATCGTATATTTTGACTAAAAAAAGGAAAAAAACGACTTTTTTCAAAGTGTTTTACTCCTTGAATTTTTAGCATTATTATTTATTTGTTTGTTGTGCTTGTTGCATTGCGTGCAAATTTTTTATTTGTTCGCAAATTTGAATTACGCCCATTAAAGCCAAGTGATAGCCAAAAGGACCAAAACCAACAATAGTTCCAGAGCATACAGGCGCTATAAGACTTTTTTGGCGAAATTCTTCTCTGCGATAAACATTGCTAATATGCACTTCAATTGTAGGCAAAGCTACTGCTGCAATAGCATCTCGAATAGCTATTGAAGTATGAGTATAGCCTGCTGCATTGATAATAATTCCATCAACTGTTCCAAGGCATTCTTGAATTTTGTCTACGATTTCACCTTCAAAATTACTTTGGAAAAAGTCAAGTTCTACATTGCTTTGAGCGGCAGCTATTTTCATTTGCTCATGAATTTGCTCCATTTTCATAGCACCATAAATTCCCACTTCTCTTACGCCAAGCATATTAACATTTGGGCCTTGGATAATCATTATTTTCATGGATTTAACCTTAAAAATTTATTTTTAACCTTATATTATAACATTTTAAAAATAAATTTTTGCTACAATGTAATTTTTGAAAGGAAAATCGTGTTTATAGCTGCTGCAAGATATCTTTTTTTATGTGATGAAGATTTTACGATACTAGAAAATCAAGCCTTTGTTTTTGAAGATAAAATTTTAGAATTAGGTAAATTGGATAATTTAAGAAAAAAATATCCTAAGGCTAAAATCATCAAAACACCTAAAAATTCGGTTATTTTACCTACTTTTATAAATCCTCACACACACTTAGAATTTAGTGCAAATTCAACAACTTTGCATTTTGGAGAATTTTTAACTTGGCTTAAAAGTGTTATAAATTCTCGTTCCATGTTAAATGCGCAGGCCAAAGAAGAATTAATATTTCAAAGCATTAAAAAAATGCAAAAAAGCGGCATAGGCACCATAGGTGAAATTTCAAGTTTTGGGAGTGATTTAGATCCTTGTTTAAAGGCTAGTCAAAAGGGGATGCGTGTAGTATTTTTTAATGAAATTCTAGGCACAAATGAAAATCAATTTGAAGATAAAAAACAAGAATTTTTAAAAAGATTTGAAAATTCTTTGAAATTTAAAAATGATTTTTTTATCCCAGCAATTTCAATTCATTCTCCTTATTCAACTCATCCTAGTTTGGCTCATTTTGCTCTTGATTTAGCTAAAAAGCAAAATTTACTAGTTAGTACGCATTTTTTAGAAAGCAAGGCTGAAAATATCTGGCTTAGAGAGTCTAAAGGGGGTTTTAAAAAATGGCTTGAAAATTTTACACTTCACCCTAAGCCTCTTTATACAGCAAAGGATTTTGCTAAACTCTTTAAAGGAGTAAGGACTCTTTTTACGCATTGTGTTTATCTAAAAGAATATGAATGGTTAGATAAAAATTTACATTCTATTACACATTGTGCATTTTCAAATCGTCTTTTAAGTCAAAAAAGCTTAGATTTAAAAACGGCTTTAAAAAGTGGATTAAATATCCATTTAGGAACCGATGGACTTAGCTCAAATATTTCATTGTCCTTACTTGATGAAATGCGCGCGAATTTGCTTATACATAAGAATTTTGATTTATTAGAGTTAGCATCTAAGCTTTTGCAAATGGTAACACTTTATCCTGCAAGGGCTTTAAATTTAAATTTAGGAGAGCTTAAAAAAGGTAAAATTGCTGATTTTAGCGTATTTGAGCTAGGAGAATGTGATAAAAAGCAAGCTCCTTTGCAGTTTATTTTAAATGCTAAGGAAGTGGATAAATTATTTATAAAAGGAAAAGAATGCAAATTTTAAAATCATTTTTTAATGCTTTAGGGTGTGGAATAAAATTTATCAATACTTATTTTAAAACCTTTGTTTTATTGTTGATTGTTATATGGATTTTAATGCCTAGTGCAAATTCAAGCTCCAATCTTGCAAATTTAGAACGCATTGATTTAAAGGGTGAAATTTTTGATAGCTCTGCGGTTTTAGAAAAAATTATCAATACTAAAAATGATAGCAATATCAAAGGAGTGCTTTTTGTTATAGACTCTCCTGGTGGAGCTTTTGCTCCTAGTATGGAACTAGCTCTAGCTATAAAGGATTTAAAAATTAAAAAGCCCGTGCTTGTCTATGCAAGCGGAACTATGGCAAGTGGAAGTTATTTAGCAGGAGTTGGAGCCAATAAAATTTTAGCCAATCCGGCAAGTTTTATAGGCTCTATCGGTGTGATTATGCAAGGAGCTGATTTAAGTGGATTGGCTAATAAACTCGGTATTAAAGAACAAACTATTCAAGCAGGTGAATTTAAAAGTGCTGGAACTTTTGCAAGAGCTTGGAATGAGAATGAAAGAAATTTTTTACAGGGTTTAATTGATCAAAGTTATGATCTTTTTACAGGTTTTGTTGCTAAGGAAAGAGCATTAGATCTTAACAAAAAAGACCAATGGGCAAATGCAAGAGTGTTTTTAGCTGCCAAGGCTAAGGAGCTTGGTCTTATAGATGAGCTTAGTAATTATGAAAATGCTAAAAAGGAGCTTGAAAAACTTGCTAATGTTTCAAATCCCGTTTGGAAAGAAGAAAATAAGATTGATAAATTTCTTAACCGCCTAGAAGGACAAGTATCAAGCTTGATAAGTAAAAGCTTAATCGAAATCGCTTATAAGACTAATAGCAGTTTTATAAACGCTAGATAAAATATATAAATATTTTTATTTAATTTTTGTAATATTTTTATGCAATAATTATTTATATTTTAGATAAGGAGTAAAATAATGAAAAAAAATATTGTTTTTTTTGAAGTTAAAGGTGGGAGTGATAAAGGTGAAGATGGTTATAGAAAAGATACTATACCTATGGTAAATGCCTTAAAAGCTAAGGGTTGGAATGCTGAGGTGATTTTTTTTGAAGTGAGTAAAAAAGATGAAATTTACAAATATGTGAAAGAAAATTTTGATGGTTATGTTTCTCGCATCAATCCTGGTAATCTTAAAGAAGAAAATGAGTATTTTGATATGTTAAGAAAACTTTGTGCTGATAAGCTTGTAGGTATGCCTCATCCTGATGCTATGATAGGTTATGGTGCTAAAGATGCACTTACAAAATTAGCAGATACTGATCTTGTTCCAAGCGATACTTATGCTTACTATGATATTAAGACTTTTAAAGAAAATTTTCCAAAAAGTTTGGCTAAAGGTGAAAGGGTTTTAAAGCAAAATCGTGGCTCTACAGGAGAGGGAATTTGGCGTGTGAGTGTAGAGGGTAGCGTTAGTGGAGATAGTTTGCCTTTAAACACAAAAATCAAGTGTACGGAAGCTAAGGATAATCATGTAGAACATAGAGAGCTTGGGGAATTTATGGATTTTTGTGAGCAATATATCATAGGTGATAATGGTATGCTTGTGGATATGACTTTTTTACCGCGCATTAAAGAAGGTGAAATCAGACTTTTAATGCTTTATAACACTCCTGTAAATGTAGTACATAAAAAACCAGCCGAAGATGCCGATGCTTTTTCTGCTACGCTTTTTAGTGGGGCAAAATATCGTTATGATAAGCCAGAAGATTGGAAAACTTTGGTGGATATGTTTTTAGGCGAGCTTCCTAAGGTAAGGGAAAGATTAGGCAATTACGACTTACCATTGATTTGGACGGCTGATTTTATTTTAGATACTGATGAAAAGGGCAATGATAAATATGTTTTAGGCGAGATTAATTGTTCTTGTGTAGGCTTTACTTCTCATTTAGAGCTTGCTGATGAAGTGGCTTCAAATATTATTAATATTGTAAGTAAAACTAAGGCTTAGTTTTTAAGTTTAATGTCCATTTTATTATTGCAAAATGGACATTCTTTTTCTATTGTTTTTAAGTTTGAGCTATATTCTATTGGGAAAAAATTTTCACAAAATGAGCATTTTGTATCTTTGGTTAGTATAGGATAGGAATAGTCAAATTTATCCAAAATAAAATATTTTATTTTTTATCCATTAAATTTCCTTCTTTGACTAACTTATACTTTATTTATTATTTTAACGCATAAATAGTTAATTAGAAATTTTCTGAATATTTTTTATAAAACTGTATGGCTTCTTTACATTTTTTACATTTAAATTTTACACCCTTAAGTTGAATTTTTGATGAATTCCAAAAGGTACATCATGCATTTGTCCTACGCATTCACATGTATAAAGATAAACTGCATTTTCATCATCTTTTTCTTCTTTGACTTCTTCAAAGCTTACCTCCCCCCCCCCATCATCTTCAGAAGCTAAAGAAGATCTTCTGTATTGTTCAACTTTCATATCTTCATAGAGTATATGTTCTAAAAGCAATTTTTTAGAAACTGTGTAAAGCTTCTCTTTTAAATCATTAGTGGTTTTTATGTTTTGTATAAGATAAGACATATCATGAACGATATTTTATACATGATTTTGTGTTCATTTAAACAAGGATAATGAATTTATTGCATATAATCTTCTTCGTTGCTAAAATGTTCTTTTATTATAGTTAAAAAGTTCTATTAAAATTTCTTTTAACTCATCTCTTTGAACAAATTTATAAACCATATTTTCTATTTTTGCTGCAAGTTCAAAAAGTTTTTGCTGTTGAATGTCAATCATTGTGTCATGAATACTGTATTTTTCATTCCAAGTTGGAATTAGTTTATCCAAAAGCACCTTCTTTAATTTTTGTATTTAAAATTAATTTCATATATTTGAGTGAAATATTATATTTTATTAAAATATTATTAATTGAAAATTATTTATTTTATTTATATTTGTATAATATAAAAAATATATATAATTAATATTAAAAATTAAGACTTACTGATTCTAGTATAGAATCAGTAAATAATAATATGTGCAATTTGTGGCCCATGAACACCAAAAATAGTGATAAGTTCTATATCTGCTGTTCTTGAAGGCCCTGCTATAAATAAGATATTAGTAGGTAAGATTTCATTTTCTTTTTTTACCAAATTTAAAGCCTCGCTAAGACTTTTAACAACATTTTCTTTTTTAAGTAGCACTATACAAAGTTTAGGTGCAAGGCTTAGCATTCTAGGTTGAGTTTTGCTTGAAGGTACAAGTGCAACTCCGTGAGAGCTTACCCCTGCTCTTGCATGAATGATGGAAAAATCACTATGAAAAACCTCAGATCTTAAATTTTCGATTTCTTTATCAAAGCAAATCTTTTTTTCTGCTTTGATTTGTTCTAAATTTAAATTTAAATCTAGCCCATAAATCATACTTTTAAAGTCATATTTTGCGATAATTTCATTGATTTTTTCTTCTAAGGTATCTTTTGTAGCATTTTCAACGATGTATTTGTTATCATTCATTTTTTGTTTCATTTCTGCAAGCATATCTTGGGTGGTTTGGATATGTTCTACAGGATCTATACTTTCAATGCGTGTGAACGTTGTTTCTTTGTAAGCTTTTTTAAGATGTTCTAAAATACTTGCTTTACTTTTGCTTGAAATTTCATCGATTTTACTCATAGCTTACTCCTTCTAGTTTTTGCACTTCTTTATAAAGATCCATTTTAATTTGAGGTAATTCTTTAAAAGCGTGCCATTTTTTAATCACAGGTAAAACGCTTGCGAAATTTTGTACCGTCCAGTTGAAATAATGTGCTTTTGAAAGTGAAAAACGCCATTTATTGCCATTGGTTGCGATATTTTTAAATTGTTTAAAAGCAAAGGCTTCTAAGGCATTGCGATGAACATTATTTGCTCCTAAAGGTGGATTTTTACCTTGTCCTATTTTATCACATCTTAATTTACGAATAAGATCAGCCAAAGGAATTTGCACTGGACAAACTTCAGAACAACGCCCACAAAGTGAACAGAAATTTAAAATATCTCCTGTATGATCTATACCAAAAATATTAGGACTGATTACTTCTCCTATAGGTCCTGGATAAGTGGTTTGATAGGCATGTCCGCCGATTTGATCATAAACAGGGCAAAAATTCATACAAGCCCCACATCGAATACAACGCAAAGCCTCATAATAATCCTCATGAGCTAACATTTTAGAGCGATTGTGATCAAATAAAATCACATGCACTTCTTTAGGACCATCTAAATCCCCATTTTTTCTAGGGCCTGTAATGATATTATTATAAGTTGGTATAAATTGTCCTGTGGCTGAAGGAGTGAGTAAAGAAACCATAGTAGCCGCATCTTCAAAGCTTTCCATGACTTTTTCTATGCCGCAAAGTGCGATATGAATATCAGGTGCTGTAGTGCACATTCTACCGTTTCCTTCATTTTCTATAAGCCAAAAAGCTCCTTCTCTTGACATGGCAAAATTGACCCCACTAAGTCCAAGTTTTAAGCCTTCAAAATCTTTTCTTAAATGCTCTCTAGCTACCGCATTTAAACTTTCAGGTTCATTGTTTTCTAAATTCGCTCCTAATTTTTCTTTGAAAATTTCTCCGATTTCATGGCGGTTTCTATGTATAGCAGGTACAACTATATGTAAAGGAGGCTCTTCATTAAGCTGTAAAATAAGCTCTCCAAGATCGGTTTCTATAGCTTTTAAACCTTTTTTTTCTAGGTAGTGATTTAGGCCTATTTCTTCGCTTGCCATAGATTTACCTTTTAAAAGCTTGGTAATATTTTTTTCTTTCATGATTTCATAGACGATTTCACAGGCATCTTCATCACTACTTGCCCAATGCACTTTAATGCCATTTTTTGTAGCATTTTTTTCAAATTCTAAAAGCCTTTCTTCTAAACTCATTAAGGCATTGTTTTTAGCTTGTTTAGCTTTAGCTCTTAAACCCTGCCAGTCTTTAAATCTAGCATCAATAACATTGAGTCTATTTTTTTGTAAAGTATGCATGGCAGTCATTAAATTTTCTTGCATTTGCTTGTCATTGAGTTTAATTTGAACGATTTGTTCGTGAGGAATTTTTTGACTCATAGTCTTTCTCCTTCCAAGCGTTTAAGTAAAAAGTCATATAAATGTATGCCTTTTATATCTAAACCCATTCTTTTCATTGTGCCATCTATGTTTAAAAGACAACCTCCATCGCCACTGATGAGATATTTTGCACCGCTACTTTGTATATCTTTGATTTTGCTTCTTGCCATAGCATTTGAAATTTCAGGCTCTTTTACTGAAAAAGTTCCGCCAAAACCACAACATTCTTCCTCGTATTGAAGTTCTACTAATTCTACATTTTTTAGTTTTTTGATAAGATTTTTACTCGCTTGTATGCTTTTTTGCACTCTTAAAGCATGGCAATTAGAATGCCAAGTTACTTTTATAGGTGCACCTTTATCTTCATAATCTACTTTTAAAACTTCATCAAGGTATTGTGAAAGTTCTATGACTCTAGAGCTAAAATCTTTGACTTTAGAAAATTCAGGTTTGTTTTTAAAAAGTTCTTTATAGTCATGACTCATCATACCCGCACAAGATCCGCTTGGCACAACGATGGGGTAATCTTTATCAAATAAATCCACATTATATAAAGCAATCTCACGACTTTCATCGAAATAACCTGAGTTAAAAGAAGGTTGAGCGCAACAGGTTTGATTTTTTTTAAAAATCACTTCAATACCTTCACGCCTTAAAAGTTTTATTGCATTTAAAACGCTTTGTTGCATAGCAGCACTTCCTAAGCATGTGGCGTAAAAATACACCTTTTTCATGATCTCTCCTTTTGGGATAATTTAGGATAAATATTTTAATCCTGTAAAAATAAAAGCAAAGTAAATTTTCCAACAAATATTCTAAAAACGAATATTTGTTGAAGCAAAACTTAAATTTTTAATTATTTCACTATAGCTTCAGGGATGATTTCTTGTAAGAAAAAAGCTATAATGCAAGTCCAAATTCCTATTAAAATAATAAAAGCTACAGAATATTTTAATGTGAATTTGAAAAGATCAGATTCTTTTCCTACAAGCCCAACTGCTGCGCAAGCTATAGCAATGCTTTGTGGACTGATCATCTTTCCAACGACTCCACCTACTGAATTAGCTGCTAAAAATAAAGCTTCACTAACACCTAGTTTTTGAGCACTTACTTGTTGCAAGGTTCCAAAAAGTAAATTAGCACTTGTATCAGAGCCTGTTAAAAATACCCCTATCCAGCCAATGATTGGTGAAAAGAAAGAAAAAGCATCACCTGTATGTGCAAAAGCAAGTCCTAAAGTAGTGCTCATACCACTATTTTTAGAAATAAAAGCAAAAGCCACAACTAAACCTATGGTGATACAAGGTATAGCCATTTCTTTTAAAGTAGCCCAAAAGCATTCTGCTGCATCTTCAGCTTTGATTTTTAAAATAGCTATAGTTAGAAAAGCGGCAAGTAAAATCGCTGTTCCTGCTTGAGCTACGGTTTTTCCATTGATTAAATCTACACCCAAGGCCAAAGATAAAGGCTTAGCTTCTCCTATGCCTGTGATAGAAGGGCTTAAAATTCCAGTTGTGATATTGCTAAATTGTAAAGTAATGCTTGTATAGCTTAAAATTCCGTCCTTATCAAAGAGAGCTTTAAACCAAGGTTGTGTCCAAATGATAATACAAACAATAAGTAAAATAAAAGGCGACCAAGCTTTTAAAATTTGATTAAAACTTAAGGTGTTATCTTGAGTGAAATTGCTTTCATTATCAAATCTAAAAATATTTTTTGGTTTCCAAAATTTTAAAAATACAGTTGTAACCGCTAAAGAAACTACAGCTGAGATAATATCAGGTAATTCTGCTCCTAAGTGATTTGAGCTTAAAAATTGAGTAGTTGTAAAACTTAGTGCCGCAACTAAAATAGCTGGAAAAGTTTCTTTAACGCCTTTAAATCCATCCATTAAAAAAACTATGAAAAAAGGTATAGTAAGACTTAAAGGAACTAGCATTCTACCTACCATGGCAGAAACTGAATGCTGTTCTATGCCGACAAGATTTGCCATAGCAATAATAGGAATTCCCACCGCACCAAAAGCAACAGGAGCGGTATTTGCGATAAGACAAAGTCCTGCAGCTTGCAAAGGACGCAAACCAAGTCCTACTAAAAGTGCAGCAGTTATAGCCACAGGGCCACCAAAACCTATAGCACCCTCTAAAAATGAACCAAAACAAAAACCTATTAAAATCACTTGAATTCTATGATCTGGAGTAATACTCATCACGCTTTTTTTAATGATTTCAAAAGAACCCGACTTAATAGAAAGTTTGTAAAGAAAGATTGCCGCAATGATAATCCAAGCTATAGGCCACATACCATTTGTAAAGCCTTGAATAAAACTTGCGCCCACTAAATTCCAAGGCATTTTATAGGCAAATAAAGCTACCAAAGTAGCAAGTATAACAGTTAAAAAACCTGCTTGATAACCTTTAAGTTTTAAAACAACCAAACAAACTAAAAAACATAGTATAGGTAAAAATGCCACTAAAGCACTTAGCCAAATGTTTGAAAAAGGGTCGTAAACTTGTTGCCATGTTAAAATTTGCTCCAATTTTTCCTCCTTGATAATTATTTATGTATAAATTTATTGTAACAAAAAATTAAATTAAAATAAAAAAATTATAGAGTAAAGTAAATTACATTGTGTTATTATTGATTATTTTGTGTATTTTTGTAATATCATAAATATTAAATAAATATAAAAATAGAATAAGAAAAAATCTTATTCTAAAGGGGTAGAAGCTGTTAAAGGTGGAGTTATAATCATTAGTTCGTTTACTTCATAAAAAATTAGGATCTAAGGTGCAAGGGGCTATTCTAAAGCGTTTTTGTGTAGGAATATTTGGATTAAAAAGTTACCATACATTCATCAGATTCCAAAACTAAAGAACAAATTTGCACAGCTGAAGTTGTTGTTGGCATTATAGAAAATACAGTTTCTAGTTTACTATCTTTTAGATTATCTTGACAAGATTTTGCTCCAAAGGTTCCATCTTCTAGGATGGTCAAACAAAGATCGCTTTCTTTTGGATTTGTAAATTGCACATAACCAAAAGGAAGTTCATTAGCTAATTTATCTTTTTGTTTTAACTCATTGCTTAAAACAATTTCTTTAATATTCCAATTTTGATCAATAGGATCTTTTGAGATATCTCTAAAGGCACTTAAAAAAATTCCCGTTTCCAAGCTTCTTATAGAAACCATTTCGGTAAAATCTTTCAAATCTCCAGTAGGAGTTGCAAAGGCTAAAGTTATAAACATAAAAAACAAAGTAATAATTTTTTTCATATTAAATGTCCTAAAATTTTCTAAAATTTACTGGAAAATGATCCGAAACTATATGAGATCTTAAACTTGCAAGCATTAAAATCGCAGCTAAAAGCGGTGGAGTATAGGTTTGTTGTCTATTTGAATTTCCTGTAATTGCATAATCAAGAGTCCCTCCGTTTGCTTGAGTTGCACTAGTTGGAAAAACCACTCTAATTTTATTTGCTAATCCTCTATCCACTGTATTTGTTATAGTAGAAGGATCACGGTTAAAATCCCCTGCTATCATCCAGTTAGCTTGAGGTATATTTACAAAATGTGTATTTACGGGCTGTGATAATTGCTCCTACATCTGTTCCTTCATTGGCTAAAACATAGATATTGAAAAAAGCATCACTTCCATCGCGAATTCCTATAATGGGTCTTGAAACTATAGCTAAATTTACACGATTAGCTCCTACATCAACGCGAGAATAATAAATTAAAAACCCTATCAGGTCTTGAAAGAGTCCTCAAATTCTACTCATATTCGTCAATAGGCGTTCCACCTTGTTGCACATGGCGTCCTATTGGAGTGGCTATTCTTAGTAAAGTTCCTATTTCTTGTATCATTAAGATATCTAAGGGGTTTGCTCCACTTGCAAGTTGTTTTATTGCATTATTGTTGATGCTACTAGTTAAAGGTGGGGTAAATAGGAGTAATAAGTACTAAATCAGCATTGCTAATTAAACTTGGAATTTCTTGATTGGTAGGAAAAATAGGTTCAAGTCCTAATTTTAAAGAAAAAGAATTAGTATCTTCAAATTCTCCAAATGAACGCCCCAAAGGATTTACATTTTCAAAATTTAGAAGAACATGCATTAAAGAAAAAAAATCATAAAAAAAATAAAAACTTTAATTTTTTGCATTAAAAACCTTGATTATGTATTTAAATTTTTTAAGAAAATAATAACATAATTTTCATTATAATTTTCCGCTTCTTAAAATGTTTTATTTTGTTGTTTTTAAAGGTAGAATTTACATGCATCTTAAACACTTATATTTTAGTATTTCTCAAATTTTTAATTTTTACAAAGAAGGTTTTAAAAATTTAACTCTTGGAAAGACCCTTTGGAAAATTATCTTTATCAAACTTTTTGTTATGTTTGTGATTTTAAAACTTTTTGTTTTTGATGTAAATTTTAATTCTATTTTTAAAAGCGACAAAGAAAAAAGCACTTTTGTACTCAAAAATCTTACACTCGAAGGAAAATAAATGAACGAACTTAATAGCGTTGATTGGTCAAGAGCGCAGTTTGCTTTAACTGCACTTTATCATTTTTTGTTTGTGCCTTTAACCTTAGGCTTATCTTTTATCATTGCTATCATGGAGACTATCTATGTAAAAACTAAAAATGAAAGATGGAAAAAAATCACCAAATTTTGGCTTTCATTATTTGCTATAAATTTTGCTATCGGTGTAGCTACAGGTATTATAATGGAATTTGAATTTGGAACAAACTGGGCAAATTATAGCTGGTTTGTGGGAGATATTTTTGGTGCACCTTTGGCGATTGAAGGTATTATGGCATTTTTTTTAGAGGCTACTTTTTTTGCAGTTATGTTTTTTGGCTGGGATAAAGTAAGTAAGGGTTTTCACTTACTTTCAACTTGGTGTGTGGCTATAGGAAGTAATCTTTCTGCTTTTTGGATTTTAGTGGCAAATGGTTGGATGCAATATCCTGTAGGAATGAGCTTTAACCCTGATACAGCAAGAAATGAAATGCAAAGCTTTTTTGAAGTAGCACTTTCTCCTGTGGCTATTTCAAAATTTTTACATACCATAGGCAGCGGTTATGTGATTTCAGCTTTATTTGTAATAGGAATTTCAGCTTGGTTTATGTTAAAGGGACGCCATACTATCGAGGCTAAAAAAAGCTTAGTTGTAGGAGCTAGTTTTGGTTTGGTTTGTTCAATCTTTTTGTTTTTCAGCGGAGATGAAAGTGCTTATCGTGTAACTCAAACTCAACCTATGAAACTTGCAGCTATGGAAGGGGTTTATCAAGGTGAACATCGTGCAGGACTTGTACCTTTTGGAATCTTAAACCCTAAAAAAACCATAGATAATAACGAAAGTGTGTTTTTATTTGACATTACTATACCTTACGCTCTTTCTATATTAGGAAACCGTGATCCAAATTCTTTTGTTCCAGGAATTGAAGATTTAATCTATGGAAATGAAAGCAAAGGTATAGAACCTATGCAAAATCGTATCGATAGAGGAAAAATCGCTATACAAGCTCTAAAAGACTATAAACTTGCTAAAGAAAACAATGATACAATAGCTATGGCAAATCACAAATCTATTTTAGAAACTCATTTTAAAGATTTTGGCTATGGATATCTAGAAAAACCAAGCGATACTATTCCGCCTGTGGCTTTAACTTTTTATAGCTTTCATATCATGGTTGCTTTAGGAAGTTTTTTCTTTTTACTTTTCATCGTTACTCTTTATCTTACTATGGCAAATGATATTGAGAAATTTAGAAAAGTACTTTGGGTGTGTTTATTATCCATTCCATTGGGTTATATCGCCGCTGAAGCAGGCTGGATTGTTGCTGAAGTAGGCAGACAACCTTGGGCAATTCAAGACTTACTTCCTGTACATATCGCAGCAACGCAACTTGGAAAAGTCAATGTTCAAATTTCATTTTGGATTTTTGCAGTACTTTTTACAGCCTTATTGATTGCAGAAGTTAAAATCATACTTACTCAGATTAAAAAAGGTTTTGACGCACATGCAGGGCATACTCCACTTATGGGCAAAGGAGAAAAATGATGTTTTTTGGTTTAGAACTCGAAGGTTTGCAAATTTATTGGTGGTTGATTTTAAGTTTGCTCGGCGGACTTTTAGTTTTTATGTTTTTTGTCCAAGGTGGACAAACTTTAATCGATGAGCTTAGCAAGGATGAGCTTGAAAAAACCATGCTAGTCAATTCTTTAGGGCGTAAATGGGAGCTTGGTTTTACAACTCTCGTACTTTTTGGCGGAGCTGCTTTTGCAGCTTTTCCACTTTTTTATAGTACAAGTTTTGGCGGAGCTTATTGGGCTTGGCTTTGTATTTTATTTTGTTTTATTTTACAAGCTGTGGCTTATGAGTATCGTAAAAAAGAAAATAATGTTTATGGCTCTAAAACCTATGAAATTTTTCTTAAAATTAATGGCTATTTAGGTGTGTTTTTAATCGGAGTTGCAGTAAGTAGCTTTTTTAGCGGTTCCGAATTTATCTTAAATGAGCATAATTTTGTTTCTTGGCAAAATCCTTTGCACGGCTTAGAGCTTTTACTCAATCCTTTTAATTATCTCTTAGGCTTAGCTTTGGTATTTTTAGCAAGGCTTTTAGGCGCAGCGTATTTTATGAACAATATCAATGATGAGAATATCAAAATAAGAGCTATGAAAAAACTTATGATCAATAGCATTTTATTTTTACCTTTTTTCTTAGGTTTTTTAGCGTGGATTTTCTTAAAAGATGGTTTTAGTGTAGATGCAAATGGAACTGTAAGCATGAGTGCGAATTTATATTTATATAATTTCTTAAATCAAATGATTTTTGCTGTTTTGCTTGTTATTGGTGTGATTTTAGTGCTTTTAGGTATGGTTCAAGGAGTAAAAGGTTGCTCTAAGGCTATTTTTACTCTAGGACTTGGAACGGTTTTAATAGTTTTTGCTTTATTATCAAGTATTGGTTTAGGTCAAAGTGCTTTTTACCCATCTTTAAGTGATTTACAAAGTTCTTTAACTTTAAAAAATGCAAGTTCAAGCTATTATACTCTAAGCGTCATGGCTTATGTGTTTTTGCTTGTACCTTTTGTTTTAGCTTATATTATCTATGTTTGGAATGCAATGGATAAGGTAAAAATCACACGCGAAGAAATCGCAAACGATGATCACGCATATTAAGGAGAAAAAATGTTACATGCTTTGTTTTTATTGACTTGGCCTTTAGTAATTTATCTAAGCTATAAATTTATAATGCTAAATATCAATCAATTAGAAAAAGATAGCAAACTATAAAGCAAGATAAGATTTAAACCGATATAAGTATAAATCTTTTCAAAATATTGCAATTTGCCCATTTTTGGGCATCTTTTAATCATAAATCTTTTAAAGCTTCATTAGCGGCATCAAGGGCGTGAATAAGGCTTGTGTCAAAAATTTTGATATTTGTATCATTTTTGGATATTAATAAACCAATTTCAGTGCAAGCTAAAAGCACTCCCTTTGCACCTTTTTCTTGTAGTTTTTTTATAATATTTAAATATTTTTCTTTAGATTCTTGCTTGATTTTACCCTTGCAAAGCTCATTAAAAATAATATCATTAACGATTTTTATATCTTCATCGCTAGGAATAATAACGCTAATATTTTCTTCAATAAGCATTTTTTTATAAAAATCCTGAGTCATTGTGTATTTAGTACCCAATAAACCAATTTTTTGTATGTTTTCTTGTTTTAAAGCCTTAGCAGAGCTTTTTGCAATATGCAAAATAGGGATATTTATGTTTTGTTGAATTTCATCAAAAACCTTATGCATAGTATTAGTTGCAATTATTATAAAACTAGCCCCTGCAAGTTCTAATTTTTTAGCACACTGAGTTAAAATTTGCGCAGCTTCTTGCCATTTATCTTGGCTTTGTAAATTTTCTATTTCTTCAAAATTAACACTGTAAAGTAAAATTTTTGCAGAATTTAAAGATTTTAATTTATCATTTATAGCTTGATTTATTGTTTTATAATAAGTAATAGTACTTTCAAAACTCATTCCGCCTATAATACCAATGGTTTTCATTTTTCTCCTTAAAAATTAATTTTTGAGTTGTTTTATTATAATATATTTCATAGAAATACGATTTATTTTTAAATAAATAAATGTATTTTAATATTTTTATTAAAATTTAAAATAATTTTTTAAACTATTTTCCAATCTACAGGAATTTTACCAACTTTTTTTAAAAATTTATTAGCCTTTGAAAAATGTTTACAACCTAAAAATCCTGTTCTAGCTAAAGGGCTTGGGTGAGCTGCTTTTAAAATCAAATGCTTAGTATTATCAATCAAAATCTCCTTGCTTTTTGCGTAATTTCCCCAAAGCATAAAAACAAGCCCTGATTTTTCATCGCTTAATTTATGTATTATAGCATCACTAAATTCTTGCCAACCCCACGAACTATGACTAGCTGCTTTATTTGCTTCAACGCTAAGAATAGAATTTAAGAGCAAAACTCCTTGTTTTGCCCAAGAGCTTAAATCTCCGCTTTTTGCTGGAGCGATGTTTAAATCATTTTGCAATTCTTTAAAAATATTATTAAGACTTGGTGGGATTTTTACATTTTTTGGAACCGAAAAACTAAGCCCCATTGCTTGGTTTGGTTGATGATAGGGATCTTGTCCTAGGATAATAATTTTAATTTCTTTTAAGGGACATAAATTAAAAGCATTAAAAATTAAATTTGCAGGCGGATAAATAATTATATTTTGATCAATCGCATTTAGGTATTGTTTTTTGATTTCTAGAAAATATTTTTTTTGAAATTCGTCTCTTAAAAATTCTTTCCAGTCATCATTTATTTTAATCTTATCTATATTTATTGTAATTTCTTCCATGTTATCCTTAATTATTTAAATTATTAAAAATTTTATTCTAGCAAAAAAAGCTTGCAAAAATATATTAATTTTTTTTGAAGTAAATAAAATTTTTTATATTAATAAAAATTAAATATAAAGACATAATAGGATATAAAAATACTTAATTTATTATATTTTGAAAGTATTTTAATTATTAACCAATTATTAACTAAAAATGCAATATCATTATTTTATGATTTAAATCAAAAATTTTTGATTTTAAATTAAAATACTTTTATGAAAGGTTCAAAATGGGAACAAGAAAAGAACATGATTTTATTGGGGAATTGGAAATCTCTGATGAGGTTTATTATGGAGTGCAAACTTTTAGAGCTGTTGAAAATTTTGATATTTCTCATGATAGATTAAAAGATTTTCCTCGCTTTGTTAGAGCTTTGGCTAGAGTAAAAAAAGCTGCAGCTATGGCAAATCATGAATTAGGTCTTTTGGATAAAAATATCCAAGATGCGATTATTAAAGCGTGTGATAAAATTTTAGAAGGCGGGTATTATGATCAATTTGTAGTAGATATGATCCAAGGAGGTGCTGGAACAAGTACAAATATGAATGCTAATGAAGTTATAGCAAACATAGGACTTGAACTTATGGGTCATAAAAAAGGTGAATACCAATATCTTCATCCAAATGATCATGTTAATTTAAGCCAAAGTACTAACGATGCTTATCCTACAGCTTTACACCTTGCTTTGCATGATTATTTAAGTGATTTGGCAAAAGCTATGGAATATCTAAAAAAAGCTTATGAGAAAAAAGCTGAAGAATTTAAAGATGTTCTTAAAATGGGTAGAACCCAACTGCAAGATGCTGTACCTATGACTTTAGGTCGTGAATTTAAAACTTTTGCCGTAATGATAGGTGAAGATATACAAAGAGTATTAGAAGCTAGAAAATTGATTTTAGAGATCAATTTGGGCGGAACTGCTATTGGAACGGGAATTAATTCTCATCCTGATTATCCGAAGGTTGTAGAAAGAAAAATAAGAGAAGTGACAGGTTTTGAATATACTGTGGCTGAGGATTTGATCGAGGCGACTCAAGATACGGGAGCTTATGTACAAATTTCAGGTGTTTTAAAACGTGTTGCAACAAAACTTTCTAAAGTATGTAATGACTTAAGACTTTTAAGTAGTGGTCCAAAATGTGGTCTTAATGAGATTAATCTTCCAAAAATGCAACCAGGTAGTTCTATCATGCCAGGTAAGGTAAATCCTGTTATTCCTGAAGTAGTTAATCAAGTTTGTTATTTTGTTATTGGAGCAGATGTAACTGTAACTTTTGCTTGCGAGGGTGGACAATTACAACTTAATGTTTTTGAACCAGTTGCAGCATATAGCTTATTTAATTCTATTGTAATGCTAGAAAAAGCAATGTATACTTTAGCTGATAAATGTATAGATGGTATTACTGCAAATGAAAAAATTTGTTCAGACTTTGTCTATAATTCAGTAGGTATAGTAACAGCTTTAAATCCTTATATTGGTTATGAAAATTCAGCTTCTATAGCTAAAGAGGCAATGAACACTGGAAAAAGAGTGGCTGATATTGCGCTTGAAAGAGGGCTTTTAAGTAAAGAACAAATTGATGAAATTTTAACACCATCAAATATGCTAAATCCTCACATGGAAGCTAAAAAATAGCATTTTAGGATTTAATATGGATATAATGATAATTTTGCAAGTAATCGTCCTTCTTGGGGCAATTTTTATCGGTATTCGCCTAGGCGGTATTGCTATAGGTTATGCTGGAGGATTAGGTGTAGTTATACTAGGACTTGTTTTAGGTATGAAACCTGGTAATATTCCTTGGGATGTTATTTTAATTATTGCTGCAGCTATTGCAGCAATTTCTGCTATGCAACAAGCAGGTGGACTTGATTATATGGTAAGGGTGACAGAAAAAATTTTAAGATCAAGCCCTAAATTTATAAATTATTTAGCTCCAGCTTGTGGATGGTTGCTTACAATCTTAGCAGGAACAGGAAATGCAGTATTTTCTTTAATGCCTGTTGTAGTTGATGTTGCAAAATCTCAAAACATAAAACCTAGTGCTCCACTTTCATTAATGGTTGTTTCTTCACAAATTGGAATCACTGCTTCTCCTGTGAGTGCAGCTGTGGTTTATATGAGTGGCGTTTTAGAGCCACTTGGATGGAATTATCCAACTTTAATTGGAATTTGGATCAGTACAACTTTTATAGCTTGTATGCTTACAGCTTTTATAGTGAGTTTAATCACTCCTATGGATTTAAGCAAAGATAGCGTTTATCAAGAACGCTTAAAAGCAGGACTTGTTAAAGATGCAGGAGCTATTTTACATGGTGAAGATAAACCAGGTGCTAAACTTTCAGTAGGAATTTTCTTGATCACTGTTTTGGCAGTTGTACTTTATGCAACCGCAATTTCGAGCAATATTAAATGGATCGATCCTGTTGTGGTTCCAAGAGATGCAGCTATTATGAGCTTTTTACTTACTGCAGCAACTTTGATCACTTGGCTTTGTAAAGTTGAACCAGGTAAAATTCTTGACACTAGTGTATTTAAAAGTGGTATGACTGCTTGTGTTTGTGTTTTTGGTGTAGCATGGCTTGGAAATACTTTTGTTGCAGGACACGAAGCTTCTATTAAAGAAGTAGCAGGCGACTGGGTTAAACAAACCCCTGCTATGTTAGCAGTTGCATTTTTCTTTGCAAGTATGCTTTTATATTCTCAAGCAGCAACCGCAAAGGCTATTGTACCTGTAATTATCACCGCTTTAGGAATTTCAGCAACAAATCCGCATGATTCTTATATGCTTGTAGCTTGTTTTGCAGCAGTTTCAGCACTTTTTGTGCTTCCAACTTATCCAACCTTACTTGGCGCTGTGCAAATGGATGATACAGGAACGACTAGAATTGGTAAATTTATATTTAATCACTCTTTCTTTATACCAGGAGTTTTAGCTATTGCAATTGCTGTAGCATTAGGCTTTGTATTAGCTCCTATGCTTATTTAAATCAAACCCTAGGTTTTTCTCCTAGGGTGAAAATTTTTTCATTAGTTTTTAAGTATATACTACGCTATAATATTCATTTTTAATTTTCTTTAAGAAAGGAATTTAATGAAGATAAAAGTTGGGTTGATTTTTTCAGGTATTGTTTGCCTTTTTTTAACAGCTTGTGTTAATCAGGTTAAACAAAATACAACATTTGAAAATGCTTTAACACAAAAATATTGTGGTGATGATTTTTTCAATCAAAATTTAGAAAAAATTAAAAAAAATGATGATGTCATTTATACAGGATTAAATGCAGGTTTGATTGCTAGAAATTGTGGTGATTTTAACAAAAGTAATGTATTTTTTGATGCTGTGGAAGAATCTTATAAATATGATGTGGATTTAGAAAATGTAGGCTCTAAAGCAGCTAAATTTGTTGGTACAACCTTGCTTAATGATACTATAGTTGATTATGATGGTTCTTTATATGAAAGAATTATGGTTAATATATATAAAGCTCTAAACTATATGGAAGAAGATGATTATGAAAATGCAAGAGTTGAGTTTAATCGTGCTTTAATGCGTCAAGATAAGGCAAAAGAATATTTTGCTAAAGAAATTGAGAAAAATCGTGCTGATTTAGATAAGGCAAAAGAAGATAAAAATTATGATAAAAATATGAATGAAAACTCAAAAGTTATAGAAGCACAATACGATAACTTATTTAAAGAGTTTGATACAACAAAAAATTTCATAAATCCTTATGCGACTTATCTTGCTTCAATATTTTTCTTTATGGATAAAGATTATAGAAAAGCTGCAGATTTATTTAGAGAAGTAGCTATTATTTATCCAAAAAATAAAACTATCAAAAAAGAGGCTAAAATTTTTAAAGAATATGCCACAAAAATAAAAGTCAAAAAAGCTAAAAAATATGTTTTTGTAGTTTATGAAAATGGATTTGGTGTAGTTAAGGATGAATTTGCTTTAACCTTACCTTTTATAGTGGATAAAAAAATTATTAGCACAAATATTGCTTTACAAACCTTGAAAAAAAGGGAAGCTTCTTTTGCAAATTTAAATATAAATGGTCAAAATACAAATGATTTTGTAGATTTAGACAATATTGTCGCTACTGAATTTAAAATAAATATGCCTGCAATGATTGCTAAAGCCTTAGCTCAAACTATAATTAAAACCACTTTAAATGTAGCTGTTGCAAATAATGACTCTACAGGTGGATGGCTAAGTCTTGCAACAGCAGTAGCAACTGCTGCAACCAACAAAGCTGATGTGCGTTCTTGGAGAGGTTTACCAAAAAGTATTGCCATAGCAACAATAGAAAACGACGGAAATTTAGAAATCAAAGATCCACAAGGCAATATTTTGTTTCAAAAATCATTGGATAAAAATAAAAATGCTCTTGTTGTAGTGCGTTCTTTTGCTCCGTATTTACCTGCAAGTGTTGCTATCATGGAAAAATAAGGCTAAAAGATGAAAAAAATTATTTTATTTATTTTAATGTTTTTACTTAGTGCTTGTGCACCAAGTTATCAAATAAATTCAAATCAAAATACTGTAATTTTAGGTTCAAATTTACCAAAAAGTTTAGTAAAACAATTTCAAAAGCGTATAAATAGCAATGGTTATTTAGAATTTGAAGTGATTTTACGCAGTACTTTTGCTAAAGATGTAATTTATAAAGTAGATTGGTTAGATAAAGATGGTTTTGTGCTAAGAGATGTTTTAAATGAGGATTATCAAGCCCTTAGAATTCCAGCAGGACAAGAGGTAATTCTTCGTAAACTTGCATCTGATACAAGAGCGAAGGATTTTAGATTAGAAATTAAAGCAAAAAATTAATCTCATTTTAGGAAGGATAAATCATGAAAAAAACAAAAATTTTAGGAACAGCTCTTATTGGAGCTTTGCTTTTTAGTGGTTGTGCGCAAACAGCTTATACAGATGGAAAGGCAAGTCAGGTAAAAAAAGGCGATGCTTTAACCTTGGGTCTTGATAGACAAGATTTTGAAAGTGCAGCTGAAACTATGATAAATAGTATGTTAAGCGATCCTGCTTTTGCAAATATTAAACCAGGTACAAGAAAGGTTATTGCTATTGGTAGGGTTGTAAATGATACCCCGCAAAGAATCGATACTGAAAAACTCACTGCAAAAATCACTTCTGCATTAAGAAAATCAGGTAAATTTGTTCTAACTTCGGCAGTTGCTGCAGGCGGAGCGCTTGATAGCATGAGTGAAGATGTAAGAGAGTTAAGAGATAATGATGAGTTTAATCAAAAAACCATAGCAAAAAAGGGTACATTGGTATCGCCTGATTTTTCTCTTGCGGGTAAAATTAGACAAGATAATGTAAAACTTAGCAATGGTAAAACTCAAGTAGAATACTTTTTCTTACTAAGACTTACTGATTTAACATCAGGTTTAGTTTATTGGGAAGATGAACAAACTATTGATAAAACCGGTTCTAGTAAATCAGTTACTTGGTAAAATAAAAATTAATTTATGAATAAAATTTTTAGCTCAAGTGTTTAGCTTGGGCTTTTTTTATCATTTTTAAAAGGATACGAAATGAAAAAAATATTATTTATCGGCTTTTTAGTTATGGCAAGTTTACTTTATGCACAAGGTTCCCAGCCTGTAGAAATTACACAACAAGATATAAATACTCAAAATGAAATGTCTGACGCAAGTACTAAGGATATTACCCCAAAATCAATTGAAGATTTTTTTGAAGAATTTGCCGATAATTTCGGTATAGAATATGGTATAACCAAAGATGGAAAAACTTTTTATACGGGAAAAAGTACTGTTGCTGTAAATGATACTGATCCACAATTTGCACAAGCTTTACAAAATGCTTACCAAAAAGCAATGTTAAATTTACAAAGCGAATTTATAAGAGATGCTTTTGGAAGAATTGCTACAAGCAGGATTCAAAATTATGAAGCAGATAATTCTACTAATGCTAAAGAATTTGATGAATTGCCAAAAGGTGATAAGGTTGATCAAATTTTAAATAAACTTACACAATTAGCTGGTGCTCAGCTTGATAAGGCATTAAAAGATTTAGGTATAGATACAAATTCTTTAAGCGAAGACAGAAAAAAGACTTTATTAAAGCAAGAATTTCTTAATAAAACTATGACAAATGCCATAGGTTCTATGAGTGGACTTGTTCCTGTGCAAACTATAGTTACACAAAGAAGAGGTGAGTATGATGTAGGTGTTATTGCTGTTATTTCCAATAAAACTCGCCAATTAGCAAAAGATATGGCACTAGCAAGACAGAGTGCTATTAAGGGTAAAGGCAAAGCAATAAGTGAGTATCTGCCAAAAGATACAAAAGGTTTTTTAAATGAATATGGAATTCGCTTAGTTTATGATGAAAATGGTGCGCCTATTATTTTAAGTTATGGAAACTGGGGTTATGTAGCAGATTCTAGCAATGCTAAAAAAACAAATATTTTAGAAGATAGAGCCAAAGAAACAGCACTTGCTATGGCTGATGCTGCTATTATAGAGTTTATTAATACAAATTTAAGTCTTAAAGATGAAAAAACAACTGGTGATACTTACGAGGAAATTATCAAACAAAGTATTAATGTTAATGATAGTTCCACTCAAGAACAAACTCAAAACATAACAAATATTATTGATAAAGTAAATAGTAAAATAAAAGCAAGTGCAAGCGGTAAAATTCGTGGTATTCGTACTCTTAAAAAATGGAGCTATACAATTGAAAATGGTATTGAACATGTAGGAGCTGTGAGATTTTATTCTTATGAAAATTTAGCTAACACAAATGAGGCTTTAAATTCAAAGTCAAATACAACAAAAAATGAAGCTAAAAAATCTTCTAGCATACAAAGAAGCTCTAATGTTGTAAATAGCATGGATGATTTTTAAAGGTAAAAGATGAAAATAATTAAAATTCTTTTTTTAGGCTTATTTTTAAGTCTAAGTCTTAATGCTAAAGTTATAACCACAACTTCAACAAAATCAAGCACAGGCGAAGGCACAGGCTTGACTAGGGAAGATGCGATAAACAATGCCATTATAGAAGCTATAGGAAAAATGAGCGGAGTAAGCATCAATTCTCTTAAGAAATCTAACACTAGCGTTTCAACTGATAATTCAGGTTCAAACATACAAGATAATTACAGCGAGCAAATTTCAAAAGCCACCAAAGGTAGAGCTGATACTTATGAAATCAATAGTGTTGAACAAGATGCAAATGGTAAATATACAGCCAATGTAACGATTTTTAAAACCACAACAACAAAAAAGTATCAAGCTCCAGGTTTAAGCGCAGATAATAGAAGAAGTATTACTGTTTTTGATTCTACTCCAGATGCTGCAAAAAGAGGTATAGGCTCAGCTTTGCAACAAAAAATCATTTCTGATTTATTGCAAAGTCGTAAATTTAATGTTTTAGACCGTGATTCTAGTGGCTATTATGAAATGGAAAAAGCTTTAATCAAAAGTGGCGACGCAGCTAGCGATGAAGTTTATAAACTTAAAAATGTGTTAGCAACAGATTATATTTTATTGTTTTCTATTTCAGGACTTGAAGGTAAACAAAAAACAAGCAATTTAACAGGAAAAAGCAAAACTGAAATTGAAGTTATCGTAGATTATCGTGTGCTTTTATTTGCTACAAGACAAATTAAATTTTCTAATACTTTAAGTATGAAAGTCAATCTTAAAGACAATAGTCTTAGTGCCAATGAAACCGCACTCAAACAAATTGCAAATCGTATTGCAGGAGATATTTTAAATGCAATTTATCCTTTGAAAGTTGCAAGCGTTGAAAACAATGAAGTAGTATTTTCTCAAAGCTTAAATCAAGGTGATATTTATGAATGTTTTACTCTTGGGAAGGTTATAAAAGATGCTTATACAAAAGAAAATACAGGAAGAGTAGAAAGCAAAACAGGAAGTATTGAAATCACTCGCACAAGCCCTAAACTTTCTTATGCAAAAATCACAAAAGGTAGTGTAAAAGTAGGCGATATTTGTAGACCTTTAATTGGTAGCAATAGTGGAAATGGTTATATTATAGGTCGTGATGCAAATTATGAAACTCAAGAAGGTGGCGGAGTAAATCTAGGCTTTTAAATTTTTAGAGTTTGATTTTTCTCAAACTCTAAACTCTTTCTTAAATTCATCAAAAATTAAAGAAAAATTTTGTAAAATCAAAACTTTATTAAACCACTAAAGCTTTTAAATCCGTTATTGCGGTGCTTTATGGTGCTACCAATTTATAAGGAAAAGCAATGTATGCTATTATCAAACACAGCGGAAAGCAATACAAAGTAAGTGTTGGCGATGAGCTAAAACTAGATCACTTTGAAGCTGAAAGCAAAGCAAGTATTGAAGTAAGCGAAGTTCTTGCTATCAATGATAAAGAATTAAAGGTAGGTGCGCCTTTCGTAGCAGGTGCAAAAGTTGTTTTGGAAGTGATCAATCACGGAAAAGATAAAAAAGTTGTGATTTACAAAAAAAGACGCAGAAAAGATTCTAAACTCAAACGCGGTTTTAGAAGACAATTTACTCGCGTTGTAGTAAAAGATATCAAAGCTTAAGGAGTAAAGAATGGCACACAAGAAAGGTCAAGGTTCAACTCAAAATAACCGCGATTCTATAGGTCGTCGTTTAGGTGTTAAAAAATTTGGTGGCGAGTTTGTTAGAGCTGGAAATATCATCATCCGCCAAAGAGGAACTGCAACTCATGCAGGTAACAATGTAGGTATGGGAAAAGATCATACTATCTTTGCTTTGATTGATGGTTTTGTAAAATTCGAAAGAAAAGACAAAGACAGAAAAAAAGTTTCTGTATATCCTGCATAAGTTTTTAGGACGCTTTTTAGCGTCTCGAAAACTTTAAATTTATAAATTTAACTTCTTTTATTTACTCAAATTTAGCTTTATAAATTTAAAGTCAAAGGCAATTTAAATGTTTATTGATAGTGTTAAAATTACTTTAGCTTCAGGCGATGGTGGTAAAGGTGCTGTAAGTTTTCGCCGTGAAAAACATGTTCCACTTGGTGGCCCTGATGGAGGCGATGGTGGAAATGGTGGCGATATTATTTTCGTATGTGATAATAATACCCACACTCTTGTAAATTTCAAAGGTAAAAGAGAATTACGCGCACAAAATGGTGCTGGTGGAATGGGACGCAATAAAAATGGCAAAAAGGGTGAAAATTTAGAACTTATAGTGCCCGAAGGAACGCAAGTTATCGATGCACAAACTAATGAAATTTTACTCGATCTTACCAAAGAAGGACAAAAAGAGCTTTTTTTAAAAGGTGGAAAAGGTGGACTTGGCAACACTCATTTTAAACACGCCACTAATCAACGCCCCGATTACGCACAACCTGGTATAAAAGGAGAAAGTCGCTTAGTTAGACTTGAACTTAAACTTATTGCCGATGTAGGGCTTGTGGGCTTTCCAAATGTGGGAAAATCTACTCTTATAAGCGTTGTTTCAAATGCAAAACCTGAAATTGCAAATTATGAATTTACCACCCTTACTCCAAAACTTGGACTCGTAGATGTAGATGAGTATAATTCCTTTGTTATGGCTGATATTCCAGGGATTATCGAAGGAGCAAGTGGGGGTAAAGGCTTAGGACTTGCCTTTTTAAAGCACATAGAAAGAACGAGCTTTTTACTTTTCGTGCTTGATCCTATGAGAGAAATGCCTTTAAAAGAACAATTTATAGTACTAAGAAAAGAACTTGAAAAATTTTCCAATGAACTTTTTGGGCGTAAATTTGGCATCATGATTTCAAAAAGTGATAGTGTTAATTTAGGAGAAGAATTTGCCGAGCAAATTGCTTTAAACATTAATGAGTTAGAAAATTATCTCAAAGAAATAAATAATCCGCAAAGCTTTTTAATCAAAGTCTCAAGCCTTGAAAAAACAGGACTTAAAGAACTTAAATTCATGCTTTTAGAAGAAATTAAAACTTTAAGAAATAACAAATAAAAATTTTAACAATCTAGGAAGTGTTTTATATTAAAAATTTCAAACACTCCCTATTTTTTCAAAAAATAACTAGTTTATATGAAATTTTGGCTAAAATTATAAAAATTTTTCAAGGAATAAGCATGAAAAGAATAGTTGTTAAAGTGGGTTCTCATGTGATTAGCGAAGAAAACACTTTAAGTTTTGAGCGTCTTAAAAATTTAGTCGCATTTTTAGCTAAACTCATGGAAAAATATGAAGTGATTTTAGTAACTTCAGCGGCTATTTCAGCAGGACACACCAAACTAGATATCGATAGAAAAAACCTCATTAATAAACAAGTTTTAGCCGCTATTGGACAACCTTTTTTAATCAGTGTTTATAACGAGCTTTTAGCCAAATTTAATAAACTAGGTGGACAAATTTTACTTACAGGTAAGGATTTTGACTCTAGAAAAGCTACCAAACACGCAAAAAATGCTATCGATATGATGATAAATTTAGGAATTTTACCTATTATCAATGAAAATGACGCTACAGCTATAGAAGAAATTGTCTTTGGTGATAATGATAGCTTAAGTGCTTATGCTGCGCATTTTTTTGATGCGGATTTGCTTGTGATTTTAAGCGATATTGATGGATTTTACGATAAAAATCCTAGCGAATTTAGTGATGCAAAGCGTTTAGAAAAAATCACTCATATCAAAGAAGAATGGCTACAAGCAACCATAAAAACAGGCAGTGAACACGGAACAGGCGGTATAGTAACCAAACTTAAAGCAGCTAAATTTTTACTTGAACACAATAAAAAAATGTTTTTAGCAAGTGGCTTTGATTTAAGTGTGGCAAAGACATTTTTATTAGAAGATAAACAAATAGGTGGAACTTTGTTTGAGTGATTAATTTATTAAATTCTCTTTTAAAATCAAATAAGTTATAATTAAAACTTTTAATTTCACACAAAGCGAAAAAATGAAAAAAATTATTTTTATGGGTACTCCATCTTATGCAACTTGTATTTTAAAAGCACTAGTAGAAAATGAAAATTTTAAACTCGTAGCACTTTTTACCCAGCCTGATAAAGCTGTAGGTAGAAAGCAAATTTTAACTCCAAGTGATACTAAGGCTTTTTTAAGTCAAAATTATCCTAGTATTCCTATTTTTACTCCAAGTTCTTTAAAAGATGAAAATATTATAAGAGAGATTAAGGATTTAAATCCTGATTTTATCGTGGTTGCTGCCTATGGAAAAATTTTACCTAAAGCCATTTTGGATTTAGCACCTTGTGTGAATTTGCACGCTTCTTTACTTCCAAAATACCGTGGTGCCAGTCCGATCCAAAGTGCAATTTTAAACAAAGATGAAAAAAGTGGAGTTTGCACCATGCTGATGGAAGAAGGGCTTGACACAGGTGCTATACTTGAAAGCTTAGAATGTGATATAAAAGATAAAAATTCAAGTGAAGTTTTTGAACTTTTAGCAAATTTGGCCGCTAAGCTCATCCTCTCTACTCTTTTAAATTTCGATAAAATCACCCCTAAAAAACAAGAGGAAAGTCTAGCAACACTTTGTAGAAAAATCAAAAAAGAAGATGGACTTATAAATTTGCAAAATGCAAGAGAACTTTATCAAAAATATCTAGCTTTTACTCCTTGGCCTGGAGTTTTTTTGGAAAATGGACTTAAATTCTTAGAACTTGAACTTGTGGATGAATTAAAACAAAATGCTAGGATGGGTGAAATTTTAGAATTAGAAAAAGAAAGTTTTTTGCTTGCTTGCAAACAAGGAGTTTTGCGTATTAAAAAACTTCAAGAAAGTGGAAAAAAAGTTCTTGATGGTAGGACTTATTTAAATGGAAAAAGGCTTAAAAGTGAAGATAGTTTGTGTTGAAAGTATAGACTCAACTCATCTTTTTTTATGCGAGCAAATACGCAATGGAAAGATTGATGGAAATTTTGCTATTTATGCTTTAGAACAAACAAATGGAGTTGGAAGCAGGGAAAATTCTTGGCAAAGCTCTAAAGGAAATTTACATCTTTCTTTTTGTATTAAAGAAGAAGATTTACCAAAAGATTTACCTTTGGCCTCTGTGAGCATTTATTTTGCTTATTTACTTAAAGAAGTTTTACAAGAAAAAGGTTCTAAAATTTGGCTTAAATGGCCTAACGATCTATATTTAGATGATAAAAAAGCTGGAGGGGTTATAAGTGCTAAAATTTCAAATTTTATCATAGGCGGTATGGGTTTAAATCTGAAATTTTCACCTCAAAATACAGCTTTATGCGATATAGAAATTTCGCTTAAAGATTTAGTGAGTGAGTTTTTGCAAAAAGTAGAAAAAAAATTTTTATGGAAGAATATTTTTAGCAAGTATATGTTAGAATTCGAAAAATCAAGAAAATTTAGCGTCCATCATGAAGGTAAAGTTTTTTCACTTGAAAATTCTTTTTTGTATGAAGATGGTTCAATTTTACTAGGTGATAAAAGGGTGTATAGTTTAAGATGAGCGAAATTATTACAATAGCAAACCAAAAAGGTGGAGTAGGAAAGACTACAACAGCAGTAAATTTAGCCGCTTCTTTAGCTGTGGCTGAGAAAAAAGTACTTTTGATTGATGTTGATCCGCAAGCTAATGCGACTACAGGACTTGGTTTTAATCGTAATAATTATGAGTATAATATTTACCATGTTTTTATAGGAAGAAAAAAGCTTTCAGATATTATTTTAAAAACAGAATTGCCACAACTTCATTTAGCTCCTTCAAATATAGGTCTTGTAGGTATAGAACAAGAGCTTGCTAAAGGTGAAAATAATGAGAAAAAAATGCTGCTTAAAAATCAAATTCAAGAAGTGATTGATGAGTATGATTTTATTATTATTGATTCTCCACCTGCTCTTGGAAGTATTACTATAAATGCTTTTGCAGCAAGCGATAGTGTAATTATCCCTATACAGTGTGAATTTTATGCGCTTGAGGGTGTAGCTATGGTTTTAAATACAATTAAAATTATCAAAAAAACTATTAATTCTAAACTCAGGGTTCGTGGATTTTTACCGACAATGTATAGCTCTCAAAATAATCTTTCTAAAGATGTTGTAGATGATTTGAAACAAAATTTTAAAAAACAACTTTTTACTATTAATGGAAATGAAGATGACTTTATTGTGATCCCTCGCAATGTAAAACTTGCAGAAAGTCCAAGTTTTGGAAAGCCTATAATTCTTTATGATATTAAATCACCAGGTTCTGTTGCTTATCAAAATTTGGCGTATTCTATATTAGGATAATTATAATGGGGTTAAATAAAGATAGGGGTTTAAGCAGTTTAATTAGTGATATGGATACTGTTTATAGTAAAGAATTGGGTTTTGATAAAAATCAAAGCACTATGATAGAAATTGATCAAATTTTACCCAATCCATTTCAGCCAAGAAAGAATTTTGATCAAGAAGCTTTAGATGAGCTTGCTAATTCTATCAAAGAATTTGGACTTATTCAGCCTATTATTGTATTTAAAAAAAATAGTAAATTTATTTTAATTGCTGGAGAACGTCGCTTAAGAGCGGTGAAAGCATTAGGAAAAAAAGAAATTCTAGCTTTTATTGCTGATATTGATGAGAATAAGCTTAGAGAATTGGCTCTTATTGAAAATATACAAAGAGAGAATTTAAACCCTATTGAGCTTGCTAATTCTTATAAGGATTTGATGCAAGTTCATAAAATTACTCAAGAGAATTTAGCAGAACTTATTCATAAGTCTCGTACTCAAATAACAAATACTTTAAGACTTCTGAATTTAGACATTAGAACTCAAGAGTTGATTGCTTCTGGAAAAATTTCTCAGGGTCATGCTAAAGTTTTGGTTGGTTTAGATCAAAAAGATGAAAAAATGTTGGTTGATAGTATAATAGGTCAAAAACTTAATGTTAGAGATACCGAAAAAATAGTTAAAAAAATAAAAAATAATGAAAGCTTACCTAATCAAGAATTTGAAGATGAAATAAAGAAATTAAAACACATACTAAATCGCTTTGGATTTGACTGCAAAAATAAAAATAATGATTTTGTAATTCATTTAGAAAATATTGATAAAATTAAAAAATTAATCAAAATGCTTGAAAAGTTTTAACCAAAATCTTAGCTTTTTTATGGTAGAATAGTCCTTCAAAAATTCTAACCAAGGAGAATTATGTTTGAAGATATGCATCCTTCCATAATGCTTGCTACTATGGCTATTTTTTTAGCTATGATAGTTATTTTAAATAGTATGCTGTATAAGCCGCTTTTAAAATTTATGGATGAAAGAAATGATTCTATAAAAAATGATGAGAATAAAGTAAAAGAAAATTCTCAAGAAGTTTTATGTGTGAATGATGAATTAGAAGTTATTCATATTAACACTAGAGAAGAAATTCAAAAAATCAAACAAAGTGCTATAGCTGCTGCTAAAGAAGAGGCAGAGCAAATTCTTAGAAGCAAGAAAGAAGAATTAGAAAGAAAAATGGCCAGCTTTTATGCAGATTTAGCTATTCAAAAAAAAGAGTTACAAGAACATTTAAACATACATTTACCTGAGCTTAAGCAAGCTTTGCAAAATAACATAAAGAAAATTTAAGAGGAGAGAAATGAGTAAGTTATTATTTATTATATTTTTGCTACCTTTGTATGCTTTTGGTGCATCAAATGGTAGTGGAGAATATGATATTATTCCAAGGACTATTAATTTTCTAATTTTTGTGGCTATATTGTATTATTTTGTTGCAACTCCATTTAAAAATTTTTACAAAAACCGTATTGTAAAAATTTCTTCTAAGCTTGATGAAATTCAAAAAAAACTTTTAGAAAGTAAAGCTAAGAAATTAGATACGATGAAAAAACTTGAAGAAGCGAAAGCAAATGCTGCTGCTGCTTTAGTTACAGCAAAAAAAGAAGCTGAAATCTTAGTTCAAAATATTAAGAAAGAAACTCAAGATGAGTTGGATTTACTTCAAAAACATTTCGAGGAACAGAAAGATTATGAATTTAGAAAAATGGAAAAAGAATTAGTATCAAATACTTTAAACGAAATTTTTTCTGATCCAAATATGACATTAAAACAGAGTGAAATAATAGAACTTATGATGAAGAAGGTATCTTAAATATGGAGAATATAATTGCAAGAAGATATGCAAAAGCGATAGCTTCAAGAGCTGATATAAATGATTTTTATCAGAATTTGTGTATTTTAAATTCTGCTTTTGTTTTGCCAAAATTTAAAAATATTATAGAATCTAATGAGATTAAAAAAGAAAGAAAAATGGAATTTCTTGATTCTTTTTTTGATATTAAAAATTCTAGTTTTCAAAATTTTTTAAGACTTTTGATTGAAAATTCAAGATTAGAATGCATTCCTCAAATAGTTAAAGAACTTGAAAGACAAAAAGCTTTTAAAGAAAATATTTTTGTTGGTATTGTATATTCTAAAGAAAAATTAAATCAAGAAAATCTTAAAGATCTTGAAGTAAAACTTAACAAAAAATTTAATGCAAATATTAAATTAAATAATAAAATCAGTCAAGATGATAGCATTAAAATAGAATTGGAAGAATTAGGTTATGAACTTTCTTTTTCTATGAAAGCTCTTCAAAATAAGCTAAATGAATATATATTGAAAATTATCTAAGGAGAAAAAGTAAATGAAATTTAAAGCTGATGAGATCAGTTCAATAATCAAAGAAAGAATTGAAAATTTTGATTTAAATCTTGAAATTGAAGAAACAGGAAAGATTATTTCTATAGCTGATGGTGTTGCTAAGGTATATGGACTTAAGAATATTATGGCTGGAGAAATGGTAGAGTTTGAAAATGGTGATAAAGGAATGGCCTTAAACCTTGAAGAGTCGAGTGTAGGTATTGTTATACTTGGAAAAGGAGAAGGTTTAAAAGAAGGTGCTTCTGTAAAAAGACTTAAGAAATTACTTAAAGTTCCAGTAGGTGAGGCTTTGATTGGCCGTGTTGTAAATGCTTTAGGTGAGCCAATTGATGCTAAAGGTGTGATCAATGCTAATGAATATCGTTTTGTTGAAGAAAAAGCAAAAGGTATTATGGCGAGAAAAAGTGTTCATGAGCCTTTACATACAGGAATTAAAGCTATTGATGCGCTTGTGCCAATTGGTCGTGGTCAAAGAGAGCTTATCATAGGTGATAGACAAACAGGTAAAACTACTGTTGCTGTTGATACTATTATATCTCAAAGAGGTCAAGGAGTTATCTGTATATATGTTGCAATTGGTCAAAAGCAAAGTACAGTGGCACAAGTGGTTAAAAGACTAGAAGAACATGGTGCTATGGAATATACCATTGTTGTAAATGCCGGCGCTTCAGATCCTGCGGCTTTACAGTACTTAGCTCCATATACTGGCGTAACCATGGGTGAATTTTTTAGAGACAACGCAAAACATGCTTTAATTGTTTATGATGATTTGAGCAAGCATGCTGTAGCTTATCGCGAAATGTCTTTGATTTTACGTCGTCCTCCAGGTCGTGAAGCTTATCCAGGCGATGTTTTTTACCTTCATTCAAGATTGCTTGAAAGAGCAAGCAAGCTAAATGATGAATTAGGTGCTGGTTCTTTGACGGCATTGCCGATAATTGAAACACAAGCAGGAGATGTTTCTGCTTATATTCCAACTAATGTTATTTCAATTACAGATGGACAAATTTTCTTAGAAACTGATTTATTTAACTCAGGAATTCGTCCTGCAATTAATGTTGGTTTATCAGTATCTCGTGTAGGTGGGGCTGCTCAAATTAAAGCTACAAAACAAGTTTCAGGCACATTAAGACTTGACCTTGCTCAATATAGAGAGCTTCAAGCTTTTGCACAATTTGCTAGTGATTTAGATGAGGCAAGTAGAAAACAACTTGAACGTGGACAAAGAATGGTTGAACTCTTAAAACAACCACCTTATTCTCCGCTTAGCGTTGAAAAACAAGTAGTTTTAATTTTTGCAGGAACCAAAGGTTTCTTAGATGATATTGCTGTTTCTAGAATTAAGGAATTTGAAGATGGAATTTATCCTTTTATTGAGGCAAAACATCCAGATATTTTTGAGCAAATTCGCTCTAAAAAAGCTTTAGATTCTGATTTGGAAGAAAAACTAGCTAAAGCCATTAATGAGTTTAAAGCAAATCATTTATAAGGTCTTTTATGTCTAATTTAAAAGAAATTAAAAGAAAAATTAAAAGTGTTCATAACACTCAAAAGACTACAAATGCTATGAAGCTAGTTTCTACTGCTAAGTTAAAAAAAGCAGAAGAAGCAGCTAAAAGATCAAAAATTTATGCACAAAAAATCGATGAAATTTTGAGTGAAATTTCATTTCAGATCAATAAAATTGTTCACAATGAAGATGATGTGCGTTTATCTTTGTTTCATAAAAAAGAACAAATTAAAACCGTAGATTTAATATTTATCACTGCAGATAAAGGCTTATGCGGTGGTTTTAATATTAAGACTTTAAAAACAGTAAGTGAAATGCTAAAAGAATATGAAGCAAAAAATATTAATATTCGTCTTAGAGCTATAGGTAAAACTGGGATTGAATATTTTAATTTTCAAAAAATAGAATTGTTAGAGAAATATTTCCATCTTAGTTCTAGTCCTGACTATGAGAAAGCATGTGAAGTAATTCATGCTGCTGTAGATGATTTTTTAAATGGAAATACAGATGAAGTGATTTTAGTTCATAATGGTTATAAAAATATGATTACCCAAGAACTTAAAATTAATCATCTTATTCCAGTTGAACCAAAGAGTATTGAACAGACTCATAATTCTCTTTTAGAGCTTGAACCGGAAGGAACTGAGCTTTTAGAAGATTTAATGAAAACGTATTTTGAGTATAATATGTATTATGCGTTAATCGATTCTTTGGCGGCAGAGCATAGCGCAAGAATGCAAGCTATGGATAATGCAACTAATAACGCAAAGGCAAGAGTGAAACAACTAAATTTAGCTTATAACAAAGCAAGACAAGAATCTATTACTACTGAGCTTATAGAAATTATCAGTGGTGTTGAATCAATGAAATAGTAAATTTTAAGGAGAAGATAAATAATGCAAGGATTTATTTCACAGGTATTAGGTCCGGTTGTTGATGTAGATTTTAACGACTATTTACCTCAAATTAATGAAGCAATTGTTGTAAATTTTGAAAGCGAAGGAAAAAAACATAAACTTGTTTTAGAAGTAGCAGCTCATTTAGGAGATAATAGAGTTAGAACTATTGCTATGGATATGACAGATGGTTTGGTAAGGGGCTTAAAAGCTGAGGCTTTAGGTGCTCCTATTAGTGTTCCTGTTGGTGAGAAAGTTTTAGGAAGAATTTTCAATGTTACTGGAGATTTGATCGATGAAGGTGAAGAAATTTCTTTTGATAAAAAATGGGCGATTCATAGAGATCCACCAGCTTTTGAAGATCAAAGCACAAAAAGTGAGATTTTTGAAACAGGGATTAAAGTTGTGGATTTACTTGCTCCTTATGCAAAAGGTGGTAAAGTAGGTCTTTTTGGTGGTGCAGGTGTTGGTAAGACTGTTATTATTATGGAGCTTATTCACAATGTTGCATTTAAGCATAGTGGCTATTCTGTATTTGCAGGTGTGGGTGAGAGAACTCGTGAAGGAAATGACCTTTATAATGAAATGAAAGAAAGCAATGTTTTAGACAAAGTTGCTCTATGTTATGGACAAATGAATGAACCACCAGGGGCAAGAAATCGTATTGCTTTAACAGGTTTAACAATGGCTGAGTATTTTAGAGATGAAATGGGTCTTGATGTGCTTATGTTTATTGATAATATCTTTAGATTTTCACAATCAGGTTCTGAAATGTCAGCACTTTTAGGAAGAATTCCATCAGCTGTGGGTTATCAACCAACCTTAGCAAGTGAAATGGGTAAATTCCAAGAAAGAATTACTTCAACTAAAAAAGGCTCAATCACTTCAGTTCAAGCTGTTTACGTTCCAGCTGATGACTTAACCGACCCAGCTCCAGCAACTGTTTTTGCTCACTTAGATGCTACAACGGTTTTAAATAGAGCTATTGCTGAAAAGGGTATTTATCCTGCAGTTGACCCACTTGACTCAACTTCAAGAATGCTTGACCCAAATATCATTGGAGAAGAACATTATAAAGTTGCTCGTGGTGTTCAATCAGTGCTTCAAAAATACAAAGATTTACAAGATATCATCGCCATTTTAGGTATGGATGAGCTTAGCGAAGAGGATAAACTTGTAGTTGAAAGAGCAAGAAAGATTGAAAAATTCTTATCACAACCATTTTTCGTTGCAGAAGTTTTCACAGGTAGCCCAGGAAAATATATAAGCCTTGAAGATACAATAGCAGGATTTAAGGGAATTTTAGAAGGTAAATATGATCATTTACCAGAAAATGCTTTCTATATGGTTGGAAATATAGATGAAGCTATTGCAAAAGCGGATAAATTAAAAGGTTAATTTATGAACGATTTGATTAATTTCGAGATAGTTACGCCTTTGGGTGTAATCTATCAAGGAGAAGTAAAATCTGTTACTTTACCGGGTAGTGAAGGAGAATTTGGCGTGCTTAAAGGACATGCTGCTTTGGTTTCTTCTTTAAAATCTGGAGTAATTGATATTGAAAAAGCTGATTTAAATCATGAATTAATTGCTATTGATGCTGGGCATGCAAAGGTAGATGAAGATAAGATTTGCGTGTTAGCAAAGGGTGCGGTTTGGGTTTGCGGAAGTGATGAAAGTGAGATTGAAAAAAATCTTGCTCAAGCAAAAGATTTGATCAAATCTATGAGTTCTGATAATGCAGCTTTAGCAGCAACTTTTTCAAAACTTGATAATGCAAGGATGCATTAATGAATTTTGAAGCTATATTTCATTTTTTCAATAGTTCAGGTATTATTACTTATATAGTTTTATTATGGCTTTCTTTATATTTTATTTTAGCATTTAGTATTTTGTTTGCTAGATTGACTTATTTGGCTACATGGAGAAATAAGGAAAAAGAAAGTTTAGAAACTTTGCTCTTGGGTGAGAAGGATTTAAGTCGTACTGATTCGATTTTAAGAAAATGCAATGATACAACTTCAAATCATTTAGAAATCTATAAAAATTTAGCAAGTCGTCGCGCTTCTGCTGGACTTACTTGGCTTAGTATTATTGCTTCAACTTCACCTTTTATAGGTCTTTTTGGGACAGTTATTTCTATACTTGAAACTTTTGGTGGGCTTGGAACTCAAAATTCTTTAAGTATCATAGCTCCTAAAATCAGCGAGGCTTTAGTTGCTACAGGTTGTGGTATTTTAGTGGCAATTCCTGCTTATACATTTCATCTTATCATTAAAAGAAAAGCTTTCGAACTTTTAAGCATTATTGATAGCGAGATTAAAGTTATAAGTTCGAGTAAATAAGGTTAAAAATGCCATTTGATGATGAAAAACCTGAACTTAATATCACGCCTTTAGTAGATATTATGCTTGTATTGCTTGCGATTTTAATGGTAACAGCTCCAAGCATTACTTATGAAGAAAAAATTAATCTTCCACAAGGTAGTCAAAAAAATACTAGCTCTCCAACTGTTAAGAGTTTAATTATTAGTATTAATGCAAAAAAAGAAATTTTTTTAAATCAAGAAAAATACGATTTTATAAGTTTTGCTGACAATCTTGCTCAAAGAAAAGCACAATTTAATACCGAAGATCCGGTTTTTATACGCGCTGATAAAAGCTTAAAATATGACGATGTTATTTTAGTCTTAAGAAGTGTAAAAAATTTAGGATTTAATAAAGTTGCTTTACAGACTGAATAATCATGAAAAATTATGGTTTGAGTAATTTAAATTCGTTTTTACTTGCTTTAGTAATATATATTAGTATAGTAATTCTTGTTTTTTTTAGACTTGTAAGCGAGGTTGAACCTGCTATACAATATACCGATATAAAAGATAGTTTTGTAGATATTGAACTTGCTGAACCATCAAAACAAGTTATTACTCAAAGCAACACTCCTAAAGAAATACAAAAACCAACAGAGCAAGTTGATATAGAAAAGCTTTTTGCTCAGACTACAAATAAAACAGTTAAAACAGAAGATATTGACCAAAAGGCAAGTAATTTTAATGAGCTTTTTGGAAATATCAAAGAAATACAAGAAGAAAAGACTACAAAAATTCAATCAAGTGCTAAATCAGGAGCTTCTAGTGCCCCAAAACCTCAAGCTTCCGAACTTGTAAAACAACTTAATGATAGTTTACTTCAAGAAGAAAGTTCAACACAAGGAGAAAGCACAAAGGCGCAAAAGATTGGAATTTATGATGAATTTTTAGGGAAAGTTGTGCGTATTATCACTCAAAGATGGACTCAGTATTATCCAAATAGTGAAAAAATTTCTGTTAAGGTAAAAATTTTTATTGATGAAAATGGAAAATTTGGCTATACTTCAGTTGAAAAAAGTGGGAATCCTTTATATGATGCTAAAGTGGCTGAATTTTTAGAAAGTCAAAAAGGTAAATTTATTACTTATCCTCCGCAAAATAAAAATATAAGCATTACCATGAATTTAAGAGATGAAGCAAAAGTTAAAAATGATTAGGAGAAAAAAATGAAAAAAATTGTAGCAATTTTTTTAGTCTTTTTAGGAAGTCTTTGGGCAGAAGATCCAGTGATTGATGTTGTTAATTCTGGTGTAGTTTTACCAAAGATTATCGTTAAAGATAATTCAAATTTAAGTGATGAGAATTTAAAGAAAAGCTTTTATAATATCATTGTGAACGATTTGAAAGTAAGTTCAAACTTTGAAGTTGTTGCTAATGCAACTGAGACAAGTAATTATACTTTTGAATACGCTTTAAATAAAAATGGTAACACTTTGAGTTTAAATGTAAAAATAAAAGCTGGCGGTTCTGATAAGTCAGAGCAAACTTATACTTTAAATGGTTTAGAGCAATATCCATTTTTGGCACATAAAAGCGTCAAAGCTTCTGTAAATGCATTAGGACTTGCACCTGTTGATTGGATGGATCATAAAATTTTGATCGCGAGAAATTCTAGCTCTAAAAAAAGTCAAATTATTATGGCTGATTATACTTTAACTTATCAAAAAGTTATTGTTGATGGTGGGCTTAATTTATTTCCAAAATGGGGAAATAAAGAACAAACTCTATTTTATTATACAGCTTATGATCATGATAAGCCAACTTTATACCGTTATGATTTAAATACCAATAAAGCTAGTAAAATTTTATCAAGTGGCGGCATGGTTGTAGCAAGTGATGTGAGTGTAGATGGAAGTAAACTACTTGTTACCATGGCTCCAAAAGATCAGCCTGATGTTTATTTATATGACTTAAATACCAAAAATCTAACACAATTAACTAATTATTCTGGTATTGATGTTAATGGAAATTTTATTGGCTCAGATGATAATAAAGTGGTATTTGTAAGCGATCGTTTAGGATATCCTAATATTTTTATGCAAGATTTAAATAGTAATAGTGCTGAACAAGTTGTTTTTCATGGTAGAAACAATTCGGCTGTTTCGACTTATAAAGATTTTTTGGTTTATTCAAGTCGTGAACCAAATCAAGCAGGTGTTTTTAATATTTATTTGATGTCAATTAATAGTGATTATATTCGTCAACTTACAGCAAATGGAAAAAATTTATTTCCAAGATTTTCTAGTGACGGTGGAAGTATAGTATTTATTAAATATTTAGGTGCGCAAAGTGCTTTAGGTGTTATTCGTGTAAATGCAAATAAGACTTTTTATTTTCCTCTTAGGGTTGGAAAAATTCAATCAATTGATTGGTAAAAATTTCAATTTTAGGTTAAAATTAATTAAAAATTAGATATAATAGTAAGAATTTATTAACTTTGAAAGGTCATAAATGAAAAAAATTCTTTTTACTTCAATTGCAGCTCTTGCAGTTGTTATTAGTGGTTGTAGCACAAAAAGCACTAGCGTAAGCGGTGATAGTAGTGTTGATTCAAATCGTGGTTCAGGTGGAAGTGATGGTTGGGATATTGATTCAAAAATTTCTCAACTTAATGATACTTTAAATAAAGTATATTTTGATTTTGATAAATTCAACATTCGTCCTGATATGCAAAATGTTGTAAGCACGAATGCTAATATCTTTAACACTGAAGTAAGCGGTGTAAGTATTACTGTTGAAGGAAACTGCGATGAGTGGGGAACTGATGAATATAACCAAGCTCTAGGTTTAAAAAGAGCAAAAGCTGTAAAAGAAGCTTTAATCGCTAAAGGTGTAAATGCTGATAGAATTGCTGTTAAAAGCTATGGAGAAACAAATCCTGTGTGCACTGAAAAAACTAAAGCTTGTGATGCGCAAAACAGACGTGCTGAATTTAAATTATCAAGATAATTAATGAAAAAAATATTCACAGTAGCTCTTCTTGGAGCTACTTTACTTTATGCAGAAAGCTCAGCTTTTGGTGCAGGAGATATAACAAGCAATTCTTCTTATGGTTTAACTTCAAATGAAAAATTATTTAAAGAAAAGTTAGATAATTTAAATAATGAAAATATACAAACAAATGCTAGAATTAATGAAATTAACGAAAGAATCGAGGGTTTACAAAGCACTTTAGAAGGTATAAATTCTCAATATGCTAAATCAAATTCTAGATTAAGTCAAGTTGAAGAGAATAATCAAAATATTGAAAATAATTTTACTAGTGAAATTCAAAAATTAAAGGCTTATGTTGAAGAAAGTAGAAAAATTCAAGAAGCTAATAATAAGCAAGTAAAAAAAGTTTTAGCCGAACTTAGTTCTTTAGTAGATGCTATTAATGCAAATTATGTTTCTAAAAACGAATTAAATGATGCAAATTTAAGCGTTAAAACTATTACACCTAGTGTTGTTGTTTCAACTGCAGATTCAAATAGTACCATTGAAAACAATAATACTCAAAATACCCAGGATGATAAAGCAAAACAAATTGATGAATCTTGGAAAAAGAAAAAAAATAATGAAATTTTAGAATTAGCGATAAAAGATGTTGATAAAAATGCTTTTGAAGATTCCAAAGCAAAATTAAATTTTCTCATAACAAAGCAGTATAAACCTGCAAGAGCAAATTTTTGGTTAGGGGAGATCGAGTATAAACAAAAAAATTATAACAATGCTATTGTTTATTATAAAAAAAGTTCTTCTTTGAGTACAAAAGGGGATTATTTCCCAAAACTTTTATATCATACTGCCATTTCATTGGATAAAACAGGTGATACAAAAACAGCAAATGGTTTTTATAAAGCTTTAAAAACTAATTATCCAAATTCACCCGAAGCAAAAGCTTCACCTAATAGAAAATAAATTAAGGAGATAAAATGGCTATAGAAAAAAATAGCGTAGTTTCAATGTTTTATGAGTTAAAAGACGCAAATACAAATGAAGTTTTAGAATCAAATTTATACTCTCAACCTATTTCTTTTATTTTAGGCAAAGGTCAGATTTTAGAAAGCTTAGAAGAAGAAGTGATGAAGCTTGATTGCCCTAGCAATGCTGATGTGGTAATTCAAAAAGAAAAAGGTTTAGGCGAATACGATGAAAATGCAATTCAAACTTTGCCAAAAGAGCAATTTGCAGGTATTGATTTAAAGGTAGGTATGGAGCTTTTTGGCGAAGGTGAAAATGGTGAAACCGTTCGTGTAACTGTAAAAGAAATTGGCGAAAATGATGTCACAATTGATTATAATCATCCTTATGCAGGTCGTGATTTGCTTTTTTCTTTAAATATCGTAGATGCTAGAGCTGCGAGTGAAGATGAAATTCTTACAGGTATTATCGCAGGAAGTCATAGTTGTGGTTGTGGAAGCGGACATAAACACGATCATCATCACGGACACGGTGGCGGCGGTTGCTGTGGCGGCGGCGGTTGTGGTTGTCATTAATGAATACTGCATTTATATTTCCAGGTCAAGGCTCTCAAAGTCTTGGCATGGGAAAAGATTTTTATGAAAACTCTATAAAAGCCAAAGAACTCCTTCAAAATGCAAGTGATTTTTGTAAGATTGATTTTAAACATTTGCTTTTTGAAGAAAACGAAAAACTCAATCAAAGTGAATTTACTCAACCTGCCATCGTTTTAAATTCCTTAATGGCTTATAGTGTTTTGCTTGAAAAAAAATCTGATTTAAGTTCGAAATTTGCCTTAGGGCATTCTTTAGGTGAATTTTCAGCCTTAGCTGTTAATGGTGCTTTTGATTTTTTAGAGGCTCTTTCTTTGGTCAATAAAAGAGGGCTTTTTATGCAAGAAGATTGTGTAAAAGTTGAAGCGGGTATGATGGTTGTTTTAGGGCTTGATGATGAAAAGGTTGAAGAGCTTTGCCAAAAAGCACAAAAAGAAAACAAGCAAATTTTCGCTGCAAATTATAACTGCGATGGACAAATCGTTGTAGCAGGTTTAAAACCTGATTTAGCAAGTTATGAAAGTGTATTTAAAGAAGCAGGAGCTAAAAGAGCTATGCTTTTAAATATGAGCGTGGCAAGTCATTGTCCTCTTTTGGAAAATGCTTCAGCTAAGCTTTGTGTGGAGCTTGAAAAGGTGTTAAAACCAAATTTTAAAGCCGTAATTTCTAATGCAAATGCTAAAATTTATACAAGCAAAGAAGAAGCCCTTGAACTTTTAAAAGCACAACTTATCTCTCCTGTGCTTTATAAACAAAGCATTAAGGCATGTGAAAATGAAGTAGATTATTTCATAGAATTTGGTGCAAGCGTGCTTAAGGGTTTGAATAAAAAAATCACTTCAAAAGAAACTTATGCTTTAACAAATATGAATGATATTGATGAATTTTTAAAGGTTATATGATGAAAATAGCAATTTTAGGAGCCATGAGTGAAGAAATCACTCCTTTGCTTGAAACACTTAAAGATTATACAAAAATAGAACACGCTAATAATACTTATTATTTTGCAAAGTATAAAAATCATGAACTTGTTTTAGCGTATTCTAAAATCGGCAAGGTAAATTCTACTCTTAGTGCTAGTGTGATGATAGAAAAATTTGGCGCACAAGCTTTGCTTTTTACAGGAGTTGCAGGTGCTTTTAATCCTGAACTTGAAATTGGTGATTTGCTTTATGCAACAAAATTAGCCCAATACGATCTTGATATTACCGCTTTTGGGCATCCTTTGGGTTTTGTTCCAGGTAATGAAATTTTTATCAAAACCGATGAGAAATTAAACAATCTTGCTTTAGAAGTTGCTAAGGAATTAAATATCAAACTTCGTGCAGGTATTATTGCAACGGGTGATGAGTTTATTTGCGATGAAGCAAAAAAAGCAAAAATTAGAGAAATTTTCAATGCGGATGCTTGTGAAATGGAAGGCGCAAGTGTGGCTTTGGTTTGTGATGCTTTAAAGGTGCCTTGTTTTATCTTAAGAGCTATGAGTGATAAAGCAGGGGAAAAGGCTGAATTTGATTTTGATGAATTTGTGATCAATTCAGCTAAAATTTCAGCCAATTTTGTGCTTAAAATGTGCGAGAAATTATGATAAATCTTAGCAAAAAACTCATACGCCAAGTTGCACAAGCTAATGCTAAATTTGGACTTATTAAAGATGGAGATAGGGTTCTTTTAGGGCTTAGTGGCGGGAAAGATTCTTTGGCTTTAGCCCATCTTTTAAATCGTATGCAAGCTCATGCTCCTTTTAAATTTGAACTTGAAGCGGTAACTTTGAGTTATGGCATGGGCGAGGATTATTCTCATCTTCATGCACATTGTGAAGAACACGGCATTAAACATAGCGTGCTTGATTCAAATATTTATGAAGTTTCAGGCGATACCATAAGAGAAAATTCAAGTTTTTGTAGTTATTTTTCGAGAATGCGTCGTGGAGCTTTATATACTTACGCTCTTGAAAAAGGTTTTAACAAGCTTGCTATAGCCCATCATTTAGATGATGCAGCAGAAAGCTTTTTTATGAATTTTATTCATAATGGAGCTTTAAGAACCTTAGCGCCTATTTATCAAAGCAAACGCGGTGTAACTGTGATACGCCCTTTGATTTTTGTGCGAGAAAGACAGCTTAGGGATAATGCTACACAAAATGAACTTAGCGTGATAGGAAATGAATTTTGTCCTGGTATGAAACTCAGCGAAAAAAATGTAAAATTCCCCCACGCTAGAGAAGAAGCTAAACAGCTTTTAGCAAATTTAGAAAAAGATCATCCTAAGCTTTTTACAAGTTTAAAAACCGCTTTTGCCAATTTACACACGGAGAGTTTTTGGCTTCAAAAGGCATAAAAGCATGAAAAAAGCTTTTGTTTTAGTGGATTATCAAAATGATTTTATTGATGGAAGTTTAGGTTTTGATAAGGCTTTAAAAATCAAAGAAAATATTCTTAAAGCCTTAAATCAAATCGATTTTAATAACACGCATTTGCTTTTAACCTATGATACGCATGATGAGCATTATCTACAAAGTAAAGAAGGTTTAAATTTACCTGTAAAACATTGTATTAAAGAGAGTTTGGGTTGGCAAATGCCAAAGGAATTTGAACCTTTTTTACAAAAAGCTCATAAAATTTTTTATAAAAATACTTTTGGTAGCTTAGAACTAGCTAATTTCATACAAAAAAGCGATTATGAAGAACTTCATTTTGCAGGGCTTGTTTCTCATATTTGTGTGTTTTGTAATATCATTTTAGCTTTTGGCGCTAAGCCTAATGCAAGGATAATTTTACACCAAAATTTAAGTGCAAGTTTTGATGAAAATTTAGAAAAATCCGCTTTTGATATACTTAGGGCTTATGGTATTGAAATTGTTTAATGCAAGGCTTTATACTTCATACTCAAAAAGTTAAAGATGAGGATTTGATCGTTTATATTTTAAGTCCTAAAATGCTTATTAAGGCTTATCGTTTTTATGGACTTAGACATTCTAGTATTTTAAGCGGCTATAAAATCGACTTTGCTTTAGAAGAAAATCCTAGTTTTTTACCAAGACTTAAAGATGTATTGCATTTGGGATTTTTATGGATTATGCAAAGGGATAAAATGCTTATTTGGCAAGAATTTATCCGTCTTTTATATAGACACTTAAAAGATGTGGAAGAGCTTGATAGTTTTTATTTTGATTTACTTGATGAGTGTGTGAAAAGGTTTGAAAAACAAAATCCAAAGCGTGTTATTGTTGATGCTTATTTAAAAATTTTGGAATTTGAAGGAAGATTGCATAAAGATTTTTTTTGTTTTGCCTGTGATGAGAAAATTCAAAATTCCATTACATTACTAAGGGCTTTTTTACCTTCGCATTCTCAATGTGCTTTAGGATTTGAGTTTGAAGAGAAAAAACTAAAACAATTTTATAGCAGTAAAAATTGTGCGATTTTTGATGATGAAGAAATAGAAAATTTATATCATTTGATTAAGGAAGGTTTATGATATTAAGTAATGAAAAATGTGATTTTTTAGAATCTATAGCAAGTTTTTTAAGTCCTAAAGATGTGGAGCTTGTCTTTGTGGATAGTAAAGAAATGCAAGAAATTAACTTAGAGCAAAGAAAACAAGATAAAACCACTGATGTACTTTCTTTTCCGCTTGAAAATATCGATGAGAGTTTGCCTTTGGGTTCTGTTGTGATCAATGTGGATTTGGCAAAAGAGAAGGCTAAAGAGTTAGGGCATAGCTATGAAGAAGAAATAAGCTTGCTTTTTATCCACGCTATGCTTCATTTGTTAGGTTTTGATCATGAAAATGATAATGGAGAAATGAGAGAAAAAGAGAAAGAACTTATAGAGCATTTTAATTTGCCTAAAAGTTTGATTATAAGGACTTTAAAAGATTAAGTAAGAATTTTTTCTTCGAGTGTTAGAAGGTTTTATATTATATATTTTAAATTATGAGTAGATATTTTAAGAAAAAATCATTTTTGCCGATTTATCTTAATAAATTTCATTTACAAGGAAGGCAAAAATGATTAATGGTATAAATTCTTATTCAAACTACAATTACACAAATACTTTTAGTAATACTACTTCAAATACAAAATCATCTAATGCCATAGCAAATAATAACCTTGTAAGTGATAAATCACAAGCGGTAGATAAAATTTTAGGCTATGGCGTAGATAAAGAGGGCTTTTTTACAAGTGATTTCAACGAAGCAGCAGGCTTGCCAAAAGATTATAAGATTTATGCAGATGGTTTAAATAATTTTGTAAATAACTTTATTAAAAGACAACCTTTTTACTCTCAAATAGACATTGCTAAAACAATAGGAAATGCTTATAACTCTTTTTCTTCTTTTGTTAAAGATAAGGGATTAGGAGAAAGCTTTCAAGAACAGGATTTAAAAAATCTATCCCAAAAAGATGGGGTAAATTATTGGCAAGAATTACAAAGCGATAATGCTTTCATTTGGAAGCTTACTGATGAAAATATAGCAGATTTGGGTTCTAATAAATATCAAATACATGATAACAAAATATCTAAAGGTGGTGCTTTAATTGCGTTTTTTATAAATAATCTTAGCACAATTAAAGGACAAACAACCTTACTGGGTAAATTAGCTGGACTTAATAGCGATACGGACAACAATGAAATAAAAGAATTTTTGTCCTTTATGAATAAAAATCCTTTAAAATATTCCTACGAGCAAGATGGCTGGGGCAATCCTATGGGAGATAGTTTATCAATATGGAATTATATAAATAGAGCTAAAAATTTAGGAGATGATAAACTAATAAAAACTATTGAGAATTTAGGAGATGAATACAATAAGCTTATTAATTCTAATATGAGCCTAGAAGAATTTAAAACTAAATATCTTGATTTTAAACAAAGGCACGATGAGTTTGTAAAATCACTAGAAGAAGCAGAAAAGGCAAAAGGTGTAGATTATAGCAATCCTTTAAAAAATACAAATAACAAAGAAACTTCAGAAGAAGACAAAGAAAAGCCTTTTAAACCTATACAAGCAGAAAGTAAAAACAAAGAAACTTACAAAGATGATAATGTAAGAAACGAGCTTGTAAAAAAACTATTAGAAGATAAATTTAACACTAGTAAAGAATTAGAAATTCTTTTTGGTGTGAAATTTAGTGATGATGATGCAGGAGAATTTAATAAAATTCTTTCTTTAAATTCTGCACCAAAAAGTATAGATATTAAGGCTTAAGGTTTTTTAAATTATAAAAATCGATCAAGTTAAACTAAAAAATTCTTCTATTTTTTTTCGCATTTCTTCGACATTGTCGATACGATTAACGCTATCTCTAAAGGCTGAAGCGTCTTTATAGCCTTTAGAATACTCGTGTAAATGTTTGCGAAATATACTTACGCCTTGATCTTTGTAGTGTTTTATCATTTCATCAAAATGAGTGAGTATGATTTCTTTTTTGAGTTTTTCATCTACGCTTTTACCGCTTTTGATTTCATAAAATATCCAAGGATTTCCCACGCTTGCACGCCCTATCATGAGTCCATCGCATTTTGTGATTTCATAAACTTCTTTAGCGTTTTGTGCGTTAATATCACCATTTGCAATCACAGGAATTTTCACGCTCGCTTTAGCACTGGCAATGGATTCATAATCGGCTTTTCCGCTATAAAGCTGTTTTCTTGTGCGTCCGTGGATGCTTACAAAATCCACCCCCAAGCTTTCACAAATTTTAGCCATTTTTTCAGGATATTTTTCATTAAATCCTAGTCGAAATTTCACACTTGTAAGGCTTTTTTTATTGTTTTCTTTAATTACTCCTACAAGATTTTTAAAAAGCTCTAATTTTTCTAGCAAAGCACTACCAGCGCATTGTTTAACAACTTTATTTACAGGGCAACCGCAATTAAAATCAATCCCATCTACAAAATCCATTTCATTTAGCATTTGCACTGCTTTTTTTAGCACTTCTTTATCTCCACCTGCAATTTGGACTATATAAGGATTTTCTAATTCAGCTCTTTCTAGCATATGTAGAGTTTTAGAACTTTCATAAACTAAGGCATTAGAACTTATCATTTCGCTTATGGTGATATCAGCACCAAATTTTTTTACTACATTACGAAAAGGCAGATCTGAAAAACCTGCCATAGGAGCTAAAAATAAAGGTTTTTTGCTAAAATCTATCATTGTATGAGTTGGTTTAGATTGATTTTGATATTTTTTTCACGCAAGGCTAAAAAGGCTTTAAAATCATTAAATTTCTTATCATCATTGTGAATTTGCTCTCTTAACTCATCTAAAAGTCCAAATTCAGCTAAAAGATATAAATGTGCTCTTAAAGCTTCGCTTTTTTCATTTTTAATTTTGTTAAAAATTCCTAAAATAGCATCAGGATTTAAAAGTTTAGTACTTAGTTTTGCTGCGTTAAGATAGTCTTTTTCGCTTAGTATATTGTGTGAAAGTAAAACTTCATATTCTGCTGCACTAAGTTCTAAATTTCCTTCTTTAAAACGCTTGATAAGTGTGAGAACTTCAGAAGGCTTTTTAGGGATTTTTACATTTTTAATTTGTTCATAACTAGCTTTTTCTATAAGAGTGTTAAAAGCAATTTCTTCAAATTCATCTTTGATTTCATTAAGGTTTTTAAGTTTGCTATAGGCATAATTTGCATCGTTTTTGAGATGATTTTTTTCATTTTGCAAATATAAAACATTGTTATTTTCGAGTTTAAATTTACTAAGGTTAAAAAATTCGTTTTTATTTAAACCATCAATAAGATCTAAAATTTCATTGATTTTATTTGAGTGTGGAATTTTTTCATGTGTTTTTAGGGTTTTAAAAAGTTGTGCCACAGCTCTAAATTCTTTTGTTTGAAAAGTGGTTTTAAGATCTTTTTCAAGGAGCAAATCTTGAGTATAAGCTTCAAATTTAGCTGCATCTTTAAAAAAATGCTTAAATTTTAAATAACGCAAAAATCCATAAAATGCTATGTGCAAAACGGCTAAAATCATATAAACAAATAAAGGAATAACAAGCCATATCATAATAGGTAGTTCAAAGGTATAAGTACTGATATTTAGAGTATAGCTTCCTAGTTCTAGATGCCAAGCAAAGGCAAAAATAAGTGCTATATAAATAAAACTTGCAAGTAAAAAGAGTTTAATTTTCATGTTTTTTTCCTTGTTCTGCAATTTGACGGCAAGTGATACAATATCTTGCGTGAGGTTTGACTTTTAGTCTTTGAGAGTCGATTTCATCATCGCAAGATTCGCAAATTCCATAAGTGCCGTTTTTGATTTTATCTAAAGAATTTTCGATTTCTATAAGTTCTTCTTTGAGATTGGTGCTGATAGTAAAGTCAATTTGAGAGCCTGTTTCTATGATAGAAAAATCTACACTATCGCTTGGGACGCTATTGTGAAGAGCTTCGATTTCATTTGAATTGCTTTGCAAATTTTCTAAGATGGTTTTTTTTCTTTCTTCTAAAATATTTTTGAAATTTTGTATTTCATTTTTTTTCATTTTAAAACTTTCTATTTGTGATAAGGGTGATTGTTGTTGATGCAAAATGCACGATAAATTTGTTCTAAAAGTAAGGTTTTAACAAATTGATGTGCTAAAGTAAGTTTGCTTAATGATAGTCTAAAATCCAAACTTTGATTAAATTCTTCTCTTAAACCATAAGCACCACCTATAAAAAAACTTAATTCATTTTTATCTTGGATGAGTTTTGCAAATTCTATACTTGTAAGTTCTTTCCCTTGTTCATCAAGAGCGATACAATAGCCTTTTTTATAAGGCATAAAAGCTTCTTCATAGCTTTTTTTTGCTTCTATGGCATTTAAATTTTGAGCTAAGGCTATTTTTTTATTAAAAACATTTATTTCTTTTAAAGTGGCGTATTTAGAAATAAGTTTAGAGTATTTCTCACTCCAAGTTTTAAATTCATCACTTTTTTGAATACAAAAGATATTAACTTGCAAATTATTTTCCACTGAAAAATTTTAGCACATCGCTAAGATATTGTTTTTGTTCTCCTCTTTCAACTATGGCATCTATAAGTCCATGTTCTAACAAGAACTCTGCTTTTTGAAAGCCTTCAGGTAAATCTGCTCCTATAGTTTGTTTAATAACTCTTGCACCAGCAAAACCGACTAAAGCTTCAGGTTCAGCGATGATTAAATCTCCAAGCCAAGCAAAAGAAGCACTTACTCCGCCCATAGTAGGATCAGTTAAAATGCTAATATAAGGAAGTTTTTCTTTGCTAAGAAGTTTAAGTGCGGCGCTAGTTTTGCTCATTTGCATCAAAGAATAAGTACTTTCTTGCATTCTAGCTCCACCGCTTGCACTTACGATGACAAGAGGGGTTTTGCTTGTGATGGCTCTTTGTACAGCTCTAACGATTTTTTCTCCTTCAACAGAACCTAAAGATCCGCCCATAAAAGAAAAATCAAATACAACAAGTTGGGTTTTTAAACCATTGATTTCACATTCTCCACTAATAACAGAACTTTTTCTACCTGTTTTACTTTCACCTTCGCTAAGGCGTTTTTTATAGGATTTGCTATCAACAAATTTTAAAGGATCTATAGCCTCTAAATTTGCATCATACTCAATAAAACTGCCTTCATCGCTTAAAAGTTTAATACGTTCATCAGCTGAAATTCTCATGTGATAATTACATTTAGGGCAAACATTAAAACAAGATTCTATTTCTTTATAATACATCAAAGCATGACAACTTTGGCATTTTACCCAGTGATTTGGAGCTTCTTTAACGCTAGGTTGTTGTCTTCTTATTTTTGAAAAAATATCTGCAAAATTCATATATTCACCTAATTATTTTTTAAAAATTTTAAGATTATATCAAAAATTTTTTTGTCTTGGCTTAGGAGAAGGAAATTTTCATTTTTTTCTATATATAAATTTTGATGAATTGTTAAAGCAGCTACTGTATCAAAAATTCGTGTTTTTCCAAGAATTAATACAAAACTAAAATACGAAGCATAAGCGAGACTTAAGGCTGTTGCGCCCAAAGAGCGAAATTTTAATTGATTTTTTGTTAAAAAATCGAGAAGTTCTGGATAAAGTGAAATTTTTTCAACTATACCTATTTTAGAAAATAGATTAGGTGTTAAGGGTGAGTATTTTGGATCGGAAAGATTAGATTTAAAAGCTTGATTGTTATTAAAAGCAAAAATTTCTTGACTGACAAGATTGCAAACAAAAGCGCTTTTTGCCTGATCTTTTTCTATGAGAGCTATAGAAGTTCCATAAAATGGTATTTTAGAAACAAAATTTGAACTTCCATCCAAAGGATCAAGAATCATTTGTTTTGGGTTATCTTTCCCGATCAAGCCACTTTCTTCAGAAAAAATTTGCCCAAAACAACTAAGGTATTTTATGAAAATTTGTTCACATTTTAAGTCAAGCTCATAGCCTTGATTTTTATCATAGCCTAATTTAGAGCAAAGTTTAAGATCATTTTGTGGGATATTGTTTAGATACTTGCGTATTTGCAAATTTGCATTCAAGCAAGCATCTAAAAATTCTTTCATTAAAAGCGTGTTCCAAGATTAAATTCAAAACTATTAGTATCATCACCTTTTTTATCATTAAGAGGTTTGGCAAATACAAGCTGTAAAGGCCCAATTGGTGTAATCCATTCAATGCCTATACCTGTACTCATTCTTTTTATTTCATCTAAATTTTTACGCCCTATCATACCATAATCAAAAAACACGCTACCACGAAGTTTGATTCTATCAATCAAAGGGAAGCTAAGTTCTACGGAATTGGCAAAAGCTATGGTTCCTCCCACTTCATCTCCCCATTGGTTTTTAGGACTTACCGTTCTGCTTTCAAAACCGCGTATCGATCTAATACCACCTAAATAAATTCTTTGATTAATTGGCAAATAGCCTTCATCCCATACTTTATAAAAACTCGCTTTATAACGATAAATAAGATCATATCCTATATAGTCTTGCAAACCTTGATAAAAGTTAAATTTAGAGCTTGATGAAATAAATTCTTGATCTCCGCCAAGTCCAGCGTATTCTAAACTAGTTGAAGCAATGATACCTGATCGTGGCAGATAATAATCATCTGTATTGTTAAAGGTGATTGCTGGAGTTATAGAGCTTTTAATACTTTTGCCAAGTTCATATCCTGTTCTTAAAAGAGTTGGACTTAAGTGATAAATATCGCTTTGTTCAAGATTATAAGTTAAGCTTACATTATAGTATCTTGCAAATTGGCGTCCAACTGTTATATCAAAGCCGTAATTTTTTTCTGAATAATTATCCCATTCATAGTTATTTGAATAAAGTGTTCCACCTAGGCTATATTGACTATCAAGAACGCGTGGATTTATGAGACTAATCCTTCCTGATAAGGTATCATCGCTTTTATCTACGCTTACAGAGCTTTTTATTCCTGAACCAAAGATATTTGTATCTGATAAAGAAGCATTAAGTAAAATACCATCGCTTGATCCATAGCCAATGCCTCCAGAAATAGCTCCTGTAGAAGCTTCTTTAACATCAACAATCAAATCAATATGTGTATCATCAACTTTTTCTTCTTTGATATTTACATCGTCAAAATAAGAAGTTCTTTTTAAAGCATTTTTTGACTCGCTTAAGTCTGTTCTATTGTATAAATTACCTTCTGTTATATATAATTCTCGGCGTATGACGCGATCTACAGTGCGTGAATTTCCTGAAATAATAACATTTCTTATATAAACTTTATCGTGAGGGATTACTTTAAATACAACGGTAGCTTCTTGAGTTTGATCATTTTTTTGAATATCAGGATAGACTTCTACAAACGCATAACCTAAATCAGCACTTTGTGTTTCTATGGTTTTAACATCTTTTCTAATGTCTTCAATATTGATAGTTTTGCCAGCGCTTGATCTTAAATCTTTTACGGTTTGTGCATTTTGTTTATCATCAAATAAAGGATTTTCTATGTTTATACTTTTAATTTTATAAGGCTTTCCTTCTTTGATAAAATAAGTCAAATTTGCTTGATAAGTATCTGTGTAGGTTTTAAGATAAGGAGGAGATACTTGAACATCTAAATATCCTTTTTTCATGTACTCATCAGCAATTCTTGAACTATCATTACTAAGCTCAAAAACTTTTAATTTTCCATCATTGCGCCCCCACATCCAACCCATAAATTCTTTTTCTTTATTGACAATTGAAGGTTCTATATCAGAATATGAAAATTTCTTGGCTCCACTTAAATGAACATTATCAATAATGATATTTTCACCACGATTTACTATAAATTCAAGCTCTAATCCATCGGTATTTTCTAAAGTCTTTTTTTTGTATTCTACAATAGTATCAAAATAACTTTTTGCTTCATAATAAGCTTTAATGCGTTCAATAGCTTCTTTTATACTTCCTTCATCAAGTAGCGTACCTCTTTTAATCCCTAAAATACTTTCAACTTGTTTTCTATCATTTGAAGCTATACCTGTGATAGTAACCTTTGCTATAGTTGGTTTTTCAGTAACTATAATTTCCAAAATTCCATTGTTGTTTTCTACTGCAATATTTTCGAAATAATTTTGTTTATAAAGATTAAGAATAGCAGTGTTGATTTTTGCAGGATTTATTTCTTCTCCTATTTTAAGCCCTGTAATATTTATGGCACTTGTATTTGATAAGTGGTTTAATCCGATAAATTTAATATCCTTAATGGTTGCTGCATTGGCTATAGCAACTAAAGCACAAATACTAATAAGATGTTTTTTCATTGATTTTTTACCTAAAGCTTTATTAAAAGCTGTATAATAGCAAAAAAAATTTAACAAAAAAACTAAGGTAGAAAGTATGAAAATAGCAATTATAGGGCTTGGGCTTATGGGTGGATCTTTAGGGCTTTGTTTGAAAGAAAATAAGCTTATTTCTTGTGTTTATGGTATGGATTTAAGTAAAGAAAATGAAAAAGATGCCCTGCGATTAGGTCTTATTCATGAGCTTATAGAATTTAAAGATTTAGCTTTATGTGATATGATTTTTGTCGCAACTCCTGTTAATGCTATTATAGAAATTTTGCAAAAGTTAGTTGATTTGCCTTCTAATGTAACAATTATAGAGCTTGGAAGTACAAAAAGAAAAATTATAGAAAGTTTGCCTAAGAATTTAATCAAACAAACTCTTTTTGCTCATCCTATGACAGGAACTGAAAATTCAGGTCCAAAAGCGGCTTTTAAAGAGCTTTATAAAGATGCAGTTTGTGTTCTTTGCGATAGTGAAATAGCTGATGATTTGCATCAAAAAAGAGCAGTAGAAATTTTTTCTCATTTAGGGATGAAAATTGTTTTTATGGATAGTAAAGCCCATGATCATCATGCTGCTATTATTTCTCATTTGCCTCATGTTATAAGTTTTTCTTTGGCTAATTTTGTAATGAAAGAAGAGGATAAAAGAAATATTGTTCATTTGGCTGGAGGATCTTTTAAAGGTATGAGCAGAATTGCCAAATCATCACCACAAATGTGGGAAAGTATTTTTTTACAAAATAAAGATAACTTATTAAGTTCTATTGATTTTTTTCAACAAGAATTAGAGAGATGTAAACAAATGATACAATTAGATAAAAACGATGAATTAAGAAAATGGATGAAACAGGCTAATACTCTAAGAGAAATTTTATAAATTTGCTAGATATTTACTGAAAATATAATAGAATTTATACTAAAAACAACAAAAACATCGAAAATTTTTAAGGAAGGTTATGGCAAAAAGAAAAGGCAAAACTTATTTATCTGTTTTAATTTTAGTTTTAATAGCAATTTTGATTTTTTTTATTTCAAGATTAAGTATTTTTGAAAAAAATCCTCCTCAAATTTTAATGCCAGATGTTGTATATACTGATCTTAAAAAACCTATTTTAGTGCATGTTAAAGATGATGAAAGTTCTATCAAAAATGTACAAATTATATTGCATAAAGACGACAATACTAGTGCAATGGTTATAGCAGATGAAAAGATTTCTAATTTAAAAGATATTACCTTACAAGTTGCTTTGCCAAAATTTGGTTACAAAGAAAATGTAAAATCTTTTGTTTTGGAGGTGATAGCTAAAGATTCTAGTTTTTGGAATTTTTTTAGTGGTAATGAAGCAAGAAAACAAATTGCGGTATTAGTAGATAATACGGCTCCAAAAATCAATATCATAAGCAATTCTTACCAAATCGAGCAAGGCGGTGCTGGGGCTGTTGTTTTCAAGGCTGATGATGCTAATTTAGATAAGGTATATATAGAGACAAATAAAGGTAAAATTTTTAAAGCTACGCCTTATATAAAACAAGGGTATTATGCAGCTTTAATTGCTTGGGATGCAAGAGATGAGGAATTTCGTGCATTTGTTATCGCTACGGATAAAGCGGGAAATATTTCAAAAGAACGTATAAGGTATTATTTTGTTAATCGTAAATATCGTGTTTCAAATATCAATCTAACGGATAAATTTTTAGATGGAAAGATTGAGAATTTAGCAAATCAATACGCTCCAAAAGATAATAATTTCAATCGTTATGAAAAATTTAAGTTTGTCAATGAAACTTTAAGAAATAGTAATGAAAAACTTATCCATGAAATCACTTCAAAAGTACCTGAGGAAAAAATTGATAATTTTGATTTGAATTTATTTTTACCTCTTAAAAATGGTATGAAAGTAGCGGATTTTGCTGATCATAGGTATTATTCTTATAATGGGCAATTTGTGAGTGATTCTTATCATATGGGGCTTGATCTAGCAAGCGTAGCACAAGCTCCTATCATAAGTAATAACGCGGGCAAGGTTGTTTTTGCTGCTGAAAATGGGATTTACGGTTTAAATTTAATTGTTTATCATGGTTTTGGTGTTTATAGTCTTTACGGGCACTGTTCTTCTAAAAATGTTGATTTAGATGAAATGATTAATAAACAAAGTATTATAGGCAAAACAGGAACAAGTGGGTTAGCCTTAGGCGATCATTTGCATTTTGGAGTTTTGGTTCAAGGAGTTGAAACGCGTCCTGAACAATGGCAAGATAAAAAATGGATAGAAAATAATATTTACAATGTTTTAAATGATGGTAAAAAGATAATTTTAGGAAAAAATTAATGAAACAATTAACTTTAGCAAAAACTGTCAAAGGCGTAGGTATAGGACTTCATAAGGGTGAACCTATAGAAATTACTTTAGAGCCTTTAGAAGCAAATAGTGGTATAGTATTTTTTAGAAGCGATCTTAATGCAAGCTATAAGGCAAGTCCTGAAAATGTGATCAATACTCAAATGGCAACTGTTTTAGGAGATGATCGTGGATTTATTTCTACAATAGAGCATTTAATGAGTGCGATTAATGCTTATGGAATCGATAATGTACGCATAGTTTTAAATGCAAATGAAGCTCCTGTTATGGATGGATCAAGTATTAGTTTTTGTATGATGCTTGATGAAGCAGGGGTAAAAGAACTTGATGCGCCTAAAAAAATTATGGTAATTAAAAAGCCTATAGAAGTAAGAGATGGTAATAAATTTGTGCGTTTAACTCCTACTAAAGAACCCCGTATTAATTACACAATTAAATTTGACAATGCTGTTATAGGTGAACAAAGTTACAATTTTGAATTTAGCAAAAAAAATTATATAGAAAACATAGCAAGGGCTAGAACTTTTGGTTTTTTAAAAGATGTTCAAGCTCTTAGGAGTATGAATTTAGCACTAGGTGGAAGTTTAGAAAATACTATAGTGGTAGATGAAAATCGTATTTTAAATCCTGAGGGTTTGCGTTTCAAAGATGAGTTTGTAAGACATAAAATTTTAGATGCAATTGGAGATTTAACTTTACTTGGATATCGTGTTTTTGGAGATTATACTTCATATGCTGGGAGTCATCATTTAAATCATTTGCTTACTAAAGAAGTTTTAAAAGATAAAGATGCTTATGAAATTGTAAGCCTTGAAAAAACAACCCAAAAAGCTTATGAAAAGGTATTTGCATAAAAACCTCTCTTTTGCTTAATGCTTTATCTAAGCCTTTAATGATCGGAATTTATCAAGATGATAAACTTATAAAAACTTATAAAAGTGAAGAAAAAGCAAGCGAATTTTTACCAAAAATTTTAGATGAATTGCTTAAAGAATATGATTTTACAAGTTTAATTTATGCTAATGGTCCAGGTTCTTATATGGGGATTAAAATTTCTTATGTAAGTTTGAGTACTTTAAGTATAGTAAAAAATATTCCTTTATTTGCGGTGAGTGCTTTTGAATTAAATGGCTATAAACCCATAAGTGCAAATAAAAATTTTTGTTTTGTATATAAGGAAGGTGAAATTTGTTTAGAGCAAAATATCCCAGCAGAGTTTTTTTTACCAAAAAATTTACAAGAGCTTAAACTAAATAATGATAATCTTCCCTTTTATTTTTTAGATGCAATTTAGGATGAAATTTGAAAATTTTAGTTCCCGCTACGAGTGCGAATTTAGGGCCAGGTTTTGATTGTTTAGGACTTAGTTTAAAGCTTTTTAATGAAACTCAAATTCAAAAATCAGGTGTTTTTAGCATTAGTATTGGAGGTGAGGGCAGTGATAATATTTTTCTTAAAAAAAACAATATATTTGTAAATATTTTTTATGAAATTTATGAAAAACTAAGCGGAAAAAAAGATAATTTTCGTTTTATTTTTCAAAATAACATTCCTCTTTCAAGAGGGTTAGGAAGCTCTTCAGCTGTGATTGTTGGAGCTATTGCCAGTGCTTATTATATGAGTGGATTTAAGGTAGAAAAAGAACGTATTTTAGATGAAGCTTTAATTTACGAAAACCATCCAGATAATATCGCTCCAGCTACTCTTGGTGGTTTTGTGTGTTCTTTGGTTGAAAAAAATAAAGTTTATAGCATCAAAAAAGAGATTGATAAAGATTTAGCTGCTGTGGTTGTGATCCCAAATTTGGCAATGAGCACGGAACAATCACGCCAAGCTTTGGCCAAAAATTTAAGTTTTAATGATGCGGTTTTCAACCTTTCCCATGCTTCATTTTTAACCGCTTGTTTTTTGGAGAAAAAATATGAATTTTTAAAATTTGCAAGTCAAGATAAGCTCCATGAAATCAATCGTATGAAAAACTTACCCGAGCTTTTTGAAGTGCAAAAATTTGCCTTAGAAAATAAAGCTTTAATGAGTACGCTTTCAGGTTCGGGATCGAGCTTTTTTTCTTTAGCTTTTAAAGATAATGCTTTAGCTTTGGCAAAGAAAATGCAAACAAAATTTAAAGATTTTCGTGTGCAATATTTAGAATTTGATGATAATGGCTTTGAAATTTGCTAAAAAATATAAAAAAAAGATATAATTTTGAAAAAACATATACCAATTAGAATGTGCATAGTGTGTAAAAACCGCTTTGAGCAAAATATGTTATTTAGATTTAAAGTTGTTTTAGGAGATATTGTGCCTAAAGCAGAACATGGAAGAAGCGGATATTTATGTCAAAATTGTATTGAGAAAGAAGATAAAATCTTACAAAAAGCATTTTCTAAAATATGTAAAAATTTAAATACTAAAATTACTCAGCAAGGACTTAAGGAGATATTTTTAAATGGCAAAGATTAGAATTCATGAAATCGCAAAAGAATTAGGTTATGATAGTAAGGAAATTATTGAAAAGGCAAATGAATTAGGACTTGGAATTAAAACAGCATCAAATGCTGTAGAGCCTGAGATCGCAGCAGCTATTTATGAGTATATACAAACAAGAGAAATTCCAGAAGCTTTTAAGAAAAATATCAAAACTCCTACGGCAAAAAAGCCTAAAAAAGAAAATATAAAAGAACAAGAAAAGCTAAATGAATCTGAAAAAAAAGAACCTAAAAAAGAAGAAAAGCTTAAAAAAGAAGTTAAAAAAGAAGAATTAAAAGTTGAAAAAGAAAATGCAAAAGAGGAAGAAAAACAAGAAATTATTGATACTCATAAGCCACAAAGCCTTGCTAGTGCAACTTTAGCCAAAAGACGCGGACTTGTCATTGTTAAAAAGAAAAAAGACGAAGAAGAAATTCAAGTTAAAAAAGAAGAAGTAAAAAATTCAAATGATATATCTATCAATAATGAAGAGCGCTTAAGTTTAAAAACTATGTTTTCAAATGCTGATGAGAGTTTAAAGAAAAAGAAAAAAGAAAAAAAATCTTTTGTTGCGAGTAAAAAAGAAAGTACCGAAAAAATGAATTTTTTAGATGAACATGATTTTGGTGATATTTCTTTAGATGATGAAGATGAGGTAGTGTTACCTGATTTTAGTGTAAAAGAACAAGAAAAACCACAAAATATCAATAAAAAACAACCTAATTTTATAAGACAAGCTGTTGGAAATTCTGCGGGTTTTGGGCTTGAAGGTGGAATTCAAAGAAGAAGTCGTAAAAAACCACCTAAAAAGATTGAAAAAAAGGAAGTAGAAGAAGTAAGTAGTGTTTCTATTTCTAAAGAAATTCGTGTGTATGAATTCGCTGATAAGATAGGAAAAAGCACTAGTGAAGTGATTTCAAAACTTTTCATGCTTGGAATGATGACAACAAAAAATGATTTCTTAGATGAAGATGCGATTGAAATTTTGGCTGCTGAATTTGGTATAGAGATCAATATCATTAACGAGGCTGATGAGTTTGATTATGTAAAAGACTATGAAGAAGAGACTGATGAAAAAGATTTAGTGACTAGAGCACCTGTGATTACCATCATGGGGCATGTTGATCATGGTAAAACTTCTTTGCTAGATTATATCAGAAAATCACGCGTTGCAAGTGGTGAAGCAGGGGGTATTACTCAGCACGTGGGTGCTTATATGGTAGAAAAAAATGGACGTAAAATTACTTTTATCGATACCCCAGGTCACGAAGCTTTTACTGCTATGCGTGCAAGGGGTGCAAGTATCACTGATATTGTAATCATCGTTGTAGCCGCAGATGATGGGGTAAAACCACAAACTAAAGAAGCGATAAATCATGCTAAAGCAGCAGGTGTGCCTATTATTATTGCTATTAACAAAATGGATAAAGAAGCAGCAAATCCTGATATGGTAAAAACTCAACTCGCAGAAATGGAAATCATGCCAGTAGAATGGGGCGGATCTTATGAATTTGTAGGGGTTTCAGCTAAAACAGGAATGGGGATTGAAGATTTGCTTGAGATCGTGCTTTTACAAGCTGATATTTTAGAACTTAAAGCCAATCCAAAAAGTTTTGCTAAAGCAAGCATTATAGAAAGTTCTGTGCAAAAAGGGCGTGGTGCTGTGGCTACTATCATCGTGCAAAATGGAACACTTACTGTAGGAAGTACTGTGGTTGCAGGCGAGGCTTATGGAAAAGTGCGTGCGATGAGTGATGATCAAGGTAAAGCTTTAAAAGAAATCAAACCAGGTGAATGTGGGGTTATCGTAGGGCTTAGCGAAGTAGCAGATGCAGGTGAAATTTTAATCGCAGTAAAAACCGATAAAGAAGCAAGAGAATACGCTAATAAACGCCACGAATACAATCGCCAAAAAGAACTTAGCAAATCCACTAAAGTTAGCATTGATGAGCTTGGAGCTAAGATCAAAGAAGGTAATCTAAAAGCCTTGCCTGTTATTTTAAAAGCTGATGTGCAAGGATCTTTAGAAGCCTTAAAAGCAAGTTTAGAAAAACTTAGAAATGATGAGATTAAAGTGAATATCATTCATAGCGGAGTAGGTGGAATCACACAAAGTGATATAGAGCTTGCAAGTGCGAGTGAAAACTCTATCGTACTAGGTTTTAACATACGCCCAACAGGGGAAGTTAAAGAGCGTGCTAAAGATAAAGGCGTAGAAATTAAAACCTATAATGTGATTTATAATCTTTTAGACGATGTAAAAGCCTTGCTTGGTGGTATGATGAGCCCGATTATTTCTGAAGAGCAATTAGGACAAGCAGAGATTAGACAAGTGATCAATGTACCAAAAATCGGACAAATCGCAGGTTGTATGGTAACTGAAGGGGTGATTAACCGTGGAGCCAAAATTCGCCTTATCCGTGATGGAGTTGTGGTTTATGAAGGAAATGTAAGTTCGCTTAAACGCTTTAAAGATGATGCTAAAGAAGTGGCAAAAGGCTATGAATGTGGCGTAGGTATAGAAGGGTGCGATGATATGAGAGTGGGTGATTATATAGAAAGCTATAAAGAAGTAGAGGAACAAGCAAGTCTATGAATCCAAGTGAGATTAAAAAGCTACGCACTGAAAGTATCTTAAAAGAGCTGATCCCTGAAGCTTTAGCAAATTTAGATGATGAAAATTTAAAAAATCTTTGTGTGATTGATGTGGAATGTAAAAAGGGTAGATACGATGCTTTTGTGTATCTTGATAAAATGTTTTTTAATGTTCATGAGCAAGAAAAAATTTTATCTTCTTTAAAAAAGGCAAGTAGAGCTTTGCAAAATTATTGCATGAGCGAGCAGGGCTGGTATAGGTGTCCGAATTTTCATTTTAAATTTGATGATAGGCTTGAGTATCAAAACCATATGGACGCACTTTTTGAAAAAATAAAAAAGGATAAAAATGAATCTTGAAGCCCTTTGCAAAGAAGCAGAACTTAGCTTTTATGATGATGAGCTAGTAAGTGAAAATGGTAAAAAAATTTATAGAATTTATGTGCAAAAAGAAGGCGGGGTAAATCTTGATGATTGTGCAAAGCTTAGTGAAATTTTATCGCCTATTTTTGATGTAGAACCACCTGTAAATGGGGAGTATTTTTTAGAAGTATCTTCACCAGGACTTGAAAGAAAACTGAGCAAGATAGAACACTTTGCTAAAAGTATAGGTGAACTTGTGAAGATCACAACCAATGAAAAAGAAAAATTCGAAGCAAAAATCATTGCTGTAGATGATGAAAATATCACTTTAGAAAATTTAGAAAATAAAGAAAAAACTACTATAAATTTTAATGATATAAAAAAAGCTAGAACCTTTGTGGAGTGGTGATTTAAATATTTTTTGTTTTTAAGGAATTTAAATGAATACTAGTTTAAATGAAGAACAAAAGAAAAACATAGAAAATAAATTTTTAGAATTTCAAAGAATTTGGACTTTAGAAAAAGTTGAAAGTATGACTCTTGAAGAATATACTAGTATTAAAAAAGATAATCAAGATAGGAATGATTTTACTTTTTGGATAGAAAATATACTTGATGACATAGGAAGTATTTGGGGTGGTTCAAGTTTTAAATTTGGTATATATAAAAGAAATTCTAATGATGATAAAGAAAATTTAAAAGGTAAAATTTACAATGATAATTATGCTTGGCTATCTAAATATGGAAATAATCAAGATGAAGCTTTTGATAAAATAAAACAAACAATTATAGATATAATACAAGCAAGTAAAAATAATGATTTAGAAACTATAGAAAATATAGATTTTGGAGACGCCATTAAATGGAAAATAGCTTTTCATTATCAAGATGTAAATAATATAAAAATAGTTAATATTTTTTCTAAAAATGTTTTAGGTTTAATATCTTTGAATGAATTTAAAGAAAAATTAAAAACATATCAAATTTATGAAAAATTGTTAGAAAATAAAAATTTATCATTAATCAAAATGGTGGAAAATTTATCTATTCCTTTATGGTTTCAATATAGGGAAAAATATACAAATAAAATTTTAGATTTATTTAAAAAATATCTTGAGGATATATCAAAAGATAACGATAGCAAGCTAAAAGAAGATACTATAAAAACATATATTAAAGATATTGAAAAAATTTCTAGTTGTTTAAAGAATAATAATTTATTAAATTGTAATAGTATAGATGATTTTTTATATTGCAAACAGCAAATAGAAAATAATGAAAAATTTAATAAAATAAATGATAATGTTAAAAGGCGATATATAGGTGTTTTAAATCATTATTATAATTTTTTAAACAATTATTTTAAAAAAAATAAATTAAATCCACCTTTAAATCAAATTCTTTATGGGCCTCCGGGTACAGGAAAAACTTATCATACTATAGATAAAGCTTTGGAAATTTTGGGCGAAAATTTAGAAAGTAGAGATGAGAAAAAAGCAAAATTTGATGAGTATGTAAGAAAGGGACAAATAGTATTTACTACTTTTCATCAAAGCTATGGATATGAAGAATTTGTAGAAGGCATAAAGCCTCGCATAGATAGTGAAGAAAATTCTAAAGAAATAGAATATGAAATAAAAGATGGAATTTTTAAAGAACTTTGCGAAAAAGCTTTGGATAATTATGAGAATAGTATCTTAAATGCAGATGAGTTGAATAAAAAAATAGAATTAAAAGAAAAGGTTGAAAATTTTTTAAATTGGCTTTTGGAAACAAATGAGCCTATTGGTAAAACAAAGGGTGGAAATTTCTTTGTTATTGAAATTGATAATAAAACAATTGTGATTTATAGTGAAGGCATAGAGAGATTCGATGGAATTTTTAATTTAAATTTATCTATATTTATGGAGTTATTAAAATGCAAAGATGAATTTAACAATGCTACTGAAATGTTTAAAAAGGTATTTAATAGAGATTATGCTGATAGAACTCATACTTATTACTTTAATTTAGTGAAAAAATTTAAAGCATATGAAAAACAATTAACTGCAAAGATTGAAAATAATAAAAACAATGATAATTCTTTAAAACCTTATATAATCATCATCGATGAAATCAATCGTGGTAATGTAAGTAAGATTTTTGGTGAGCTTATCACCTTGATAGAACCTAGTAAAAGGATAGGTGAAAAAGAAGAGTTAAAAGTGACTTTGCCTTATAGTGGTGAAAAATTTGGAGTGCCTAAAAATGTTTATATCATAGGCACTATGAATACAGCCGATAGAAGCATTACTTCGCTTGATACAGCTTTGCGAAGAAGATTTGAATTTATTGAGATGATGCCTGATGTTGAAGAGTTGGAAAAATCAAAATATAAAGATGTAAATTTAAAAAAATTATTAAAAGCTATAAACACTCGTATAGAATATTTACTAGATAGAGAAAAAACCATAGGTCATGCATTTTTTGTAAGTGTTGAAAATTTAGAAAGTTTAAAAAAGGTTTTTAAAAATAAAATCATCCCACTTTTGCAAGAGTATTTTTACAATGACTATGCTTTGATTGACGCAGTTTTAAATAAAAATGGTATGTTGGAAATTAGTGTTGAAAATAAAGATTATTTAAAAAATATGACAGAATTTATAGAAAGTGATAAGGTTGTTTATAAATTTAGTGATAGTAATAATTGGAGTAAAGATACTTTTATAAAAATATATGAATAATGAAAACAAGTAATACTTTTTCCATCATCGAACACCAAGCTTTTTCTAAAGAAGATTTAAAAGGAATTTTCAAAGAAAAGGCCGAAGGGTTTTATAAAGAGCTAGAAGACTTTGCAAAAAATAATGAAAATCTTTTAGGCTTTAAAAACAAAAATACCTTAAAAGCTAAAAATTATGTCGGCATTATACAGACTAAAAGCGGGGTTTTGGAGATTTTGCCAAAATGCACGAATTTAGATAGTTATAAAAAAGAAGATAGTTCTTCAAATCACGATAAAGAAAAACTAAAAAGATGTTATGAATTAGACAATATTTCTAAAAATAATGATTTTTATGAAAAAGATTTTAAATTTAATCCTAAAAATCTTTTGATAAATATGCTAAAAACCTTAAAAAACTCCCCCTTTAAAAAATCGCAAATTTCATCTTTGCAAAGTTCTAAAATTCCTTTATTTGAAGTGTTTATCACTATGTTTTTAGATGAATTTGATAGCGTGCATAAAAAAGGCTTGATGAGATCTTATCTAAGTTGCGAAGAAAATAGGGCTTTTTTGAAGGGAAAATTACTATTTAACGAACATATCAAGCAAAATTTGATACACAAAGAAAGATTTTTTACAAGCAATGATGAGTTTGTTTTAGATATAGCACCCAATCGTTTGATAAAATCAACGCTAAATTTTTTAAAATCCAAAACAAGTTTGAATAAATTTAGACTTATAAAAGCCATGCAAATGCTTGATGAGGTAGAATTTTCTAAAAATTATGAAAAAGATTTTAGTTATAAAATTTCAAGACATTTTGATTATTATGAAAACTTGCTTTTGTGGTGTAAAATTTTCTTAAAAAATGAAAGTTTTATGCCTTATCATGGTAAAAATGAAGCTTTTGCTTTGCTTTTTCCTATGGAGAAAATTTTTGAAGATTATGTAGCTTATATGCTAAAAAAAGTAAATCCAACTCAAGATATTAAAATTCAAAACAGTGGAAAGTATTTAATCTCAAAAAATGATGAAAATTGTTTCATGCTAAAGCCTGATTTATATATAGAAAATAAAATGATCCTAGATACCAAATGGAAAATTCCAAATGATAGCGAAGATGAGAAAAAACAGGGTATAGCACAAAGCGATTTGTATCAAATGTTTGCTTATGCTTGCAAATTTAAAATTTATGATATTAAACTTGTGTATCCTTTATGTGAAAAAACTCAAGATTTACAAAGAAAAATCGCAGAAAAATTTTTTGTTTTTAAGGCGAGCGAACATTTGTATTTTAAAGAACAAGGGCAAAAAGATATAAAAGTGCAAGTGTGTTTTGCACCTTTACCTTTTTAAAAATTTGCCTATCAAATGCACTAAAAAACCAAAGCAAGCTACAGCTATGATGCAAGCACCGCTTGAAAGATTAAGATAATAACTAAGTATAAGTCCTAAAACACAAAAAATCATACTTAAAAAACTTGCCAAAATCATGATAAAGCCAAGTCTTTTAGTGAAATTTTCAGCAATAAAGCTTGGGATACTAAGTAAAGCCATAACTAAAATAAGCCCTACAAGGCGTATGGAAATAACTATACAAAAAGCCATAAGGGCGATTAAAAGATAATGAAAAAAACTTGTATTGATGCCACGAACTTTTGCAAATTCCGCATCAAAGCTTAATGCTTCAAATTGTCTATAAAATAAAAAGATCAAAAGTACGACCACACCATCAACCAAAGCCATAAGCCATAAATCTTGCGTTCCTACAGCTAAAATACTCCCAAAAAGATAAGCCATTAAATCTGTGTTATAGCTAGGGCTTAAATCGATTAAAATAATCCCAACAGCCATTCCAAAAGCCCAGATTACAGCGATAATACTATCACTTCTGTGTTCATAGCGTTTAGCTAAAAAAGCTACTAAAAAAGCCAAAAATAAAGTAAATATTCCCGTGCTTAATAAAATAGGTAAAGAAAAATAAAAAGCTATACCTATACCACCAAAAGCCCCATGTGTTATACCTCCAGCCATAGAAAAAAGGCGATTTATCATCACCAAAGTACCTATGATCCCACAAGCTATACTGACTAAAATCGCTCCTAGTAAAGCGTTTTGAAAAAAGGTGAAATTTAAAATTTCAAGCATTATTTTCCTTTGAAAATTTTAAACAAAAATTTTCTTTTTTAAATTCTGTTTTTTTCAAATTTCTTCTTGTAAATTCTTGTTCGCATAGTTTTTTACTATCGCAATTTTCTTCATCGCAAAAACAAGTATTTAAACTCATTTCTACATCACAAAAATGAGAGTGGTTTTCGTATAAATGTTTTAAAAATGAACTTTTTTCTTTTTCTTTAGTGTTGGTATGCAAGAAAAGTTCTTTGTTTAAATGTGCAATTTTATCGCTATAAGCTAATACAAGGTTGATATCGTGACAAATGAGTAAAATTCCCATGCCTTTTTGGTGTAAAGAGCTTAGAAGTTCAAAAATTTGTATAGCAGACTTGTTATCAACGCTTGCGGTAGGTTCATCTAAAATAAGCATCTTACATTCACTAGCTAAGGCTCTTGCGATAAAAACACGTTGTCTTTGTCCTCCGCTTAGAGAATCAATGGTTTTGTTCCAAAATTTTTCCATCCCTACGCTTCTTAAAGCTTGCATAGCTTTTTCTTTATCTTTTTTCCCATAAAAACCAAAAATTTTTTTACTTACAAGTCCCATAAGAACGATTTCAAGTACTCTTGGATAAAAATTAGGATTGGCTAGAGTGTGTTGAGGAACATAGCCTATTTCTTTTCTTTGAAGAGCTTTGAAATGGATTTTATTTTTGGATTTTAAAAGTCCTAAGATAAGTTTTACGAGTGTTGATTTTCCTGCACCATTTGGACCTATGATAGAGAGAAAGTCTTTATTGTCGTAGCTAAGATTGATGTTTTTTAAGATGATTTCATTATCATAAGCGTAGTTTAGATTAGAAATTTCAAAAAAAAGCATTAAAAAGCCTGATTATAAATTATGAGAAAAGGCATCAGCAGTTTTTAAAAGCTCATTTTCCCAATCATAAGATAAATGATCTATTTTGTAAATTTTTGCATCACATTCTTTAGCAAGTGTTTTTGCTGCATTTTCAGGGAAACCATTTTGAACAAAAATGACTTTTAAATTTTTATCTTTCATTAGAGTGATAAGTTTTTGCAAATCTTTGCTTTTTGGTTCTTTGCCTAAAATTTCTACAGGAATTTGCGTAAGATTATAGCGTTTTGCAAAATATGTCCAAGAAGGATGATAAACTACAAATTCTCTATTTTTTAATTTTTCTAATTTTGAGGCAATTTGTAAATTTAAACTATCTAATTCTGCTAAAAATTTATCTAAATTTTGTTTATATAAATTTTTATTTTGTGGATATTTTTGAATTAAGGTGTCATAAATATTTAAAGCCATAGTTTGGACCAAAATAGGATCTAGCCAAGTATGAGGATCAAAATGCTCATGTTCATGAGAGTGTTCATGAGTGTCATGAGTTTGAATCAAAGCTATGTTTTTTTGCATATTTACAACTTGAAGTTTTGGAAAATTTTGTTTAAATTTATCCGTAAAAACTTTTTCAAATTCTAAGCCTATGGTGAAATAAATATCACTTTTTTCAAGTTTTTTCATAGTGTTTGGTTTAAATTCAAAATTATGCTCATTGCTATTTGGGGGCAAAATAACATTGACATCTAGAGTATCTGCAGCTATTTTTTTAACAAAAAATGCTTGAGGTGCTATGCTGACACTAACTAAATTGCTACTAGTATTTTGTTCTTGCTCTAAATTTTTAGCTTGTGTGAAAGTATAAAATATCCCTAAAGATAAGATAAATAATATAATTTTTTTCAAAATATTTCCTTTGATATAAATTTTTTTAAATTATAACGATATTAAGCTTAATACATAGAATTTTCGAAGCGATATTTATTTAAATAAAAATAATAAATATAAATTAATTTAATATTAATTAAATTAATTTTTTATAACTTTTAAATTTAAGTAAAAATTTAAATTTTTTAATTTATAATTCTAAAACTTTATGTAGATATCCCTAATAAAATAATATTAGAAAGGAGCGCTTAAATTATGAAAAGCGTAAAATTGAAGGTTGCACTGATTGCAAATTTAATCGCAGTAGTGTGTTTGGTAATTTTAGGTGTTATAACATTTATGTTTGTAAAGCAAGCAATTTTTCATGAAGTTGTGAATGCTGAAATAAATTATGTTAAAACGGCTAAAAATTCTATAGAGTCTTTTAAGGCAAGAAATTCTTTAGCTCTTGAAAGTTTAGCTAAAAGTATTTTAAAGCATCCTGTAGAACAGTTAGATAGTCAAGATGCTTTAATGCATTATGTTGGACAAGATTTAAAGAATTTTAGAGATGCTGGAAGATTCTTAGCAGTTTATATTGCTCAACCAAATGGTGAACTTGTTGTAAGCGATCCAGACTCTGATGCTAAAAATTTAGATTTTGGAACTTATGGAAAAGCTGATAATTATGATGCTAGAACAAGAGAGTATTATATAGAAGCAGTTAAAACAAATAAACTTTATATTACCCCATCTTATATTGATGTAACTACAAATTTACCTTGCTTTACATATTCTATTCCGCTTTATAAAGATAGTAAATTTATAGGAGTTTTGGCCGTAGATGTTCTTGCGGCAGATTTGCAAGCCGAATTTGAAAATTTACCAGGTAGAACTTTTGTATTTGATGAAGAAAATAAAGTATTTGTTTCTACAGACAAAGCTCTTTTACAACAAGGTTATGATATTAGTGCAATTGCAAATCTTGCAAAAACCAAGAAAGATTTTGAACCTTTTGAGTATACTAGACCAAAAGATCATAGTGAAAGATTTGCTGTGTGTGCAAAAGTTTCTGGAATTTATACTGCTTGCGTTGGAGAACCAGTAGAACAAATAGAAGCTCCAGTTTATAAAATTGCATTTATACAAACTGCGATTGTTATTTTTACAAGTATTATTAGCGTAATCCTCCTTTATTTCATCGTATCAAAATATCTCTCCCCACTTGCAGCTATCCAAACAGGTTTAACTTCATTCTTTGACTTCATCAATCATAAAACAAAAAATGTTTCCACTATAGAAGTAAAAAGCAATGATGAATTTGGACAAATCTCAAGTGCCATCAACGAAAACATCCTTGCTACTAAAAAAGGTTTAGAACAAGACAATCAAGCTGTTAAAGAATCAGTTCAAACCGTATCAGTTGTAGAAGGTGGTAATTTAACAGCAAGAATTACT
>NZ_MJYJ01000064.1:2564-5690 GCF_001763255.1 Campylobacter sp. BCW_4338 | reverse complement strand
TTGTTTTCACTAACCCCATTTACCACCACAAATTTACAAACATAAAACTCTTGTTTTCTATCTTCATCTTCTAAGATTTCATCTAGTCCTTGTGCGATTTGAAGTTTTAAATTTTGCATTTTTGCAGGAGCTAAAAAACTAAAATGATATTCGTTTAATTCTTTATTATCTTCTAAAGCATTTTTGATGATTTTATCATACTCATGTAGCTGTGTAAAATACCCTACTCCTAAATCTTTATTTTCAAATTCCTTATAAGCACTTTTATAAACTTTAGCAATGTTTTTTGGGATAATAAAATAAAGTTTGATTAAATTAGTATCAAAGCTAAGATTTAATTCTTTAAATTCATAATCTTTACTAAAGTCTTGTTTGAATTGATTAAGAATATTTATATCCTCTATATCTTTTAAATCTTTTAAATCTATATTAAATTCATTTAAAGCCTTATCTTGTTCTTTTTTTTCATTATTGATTAAAAGATTATAGATAGGTAAATTATCTTTTTGAAATCTATCACTTTTATAATGAAGTCTTATTATAGGCTCTTTTAACTCTATTTGATTTTTACTTTGTTCTCCTAAGCCCTCTTTAGGATCAAAGCTGTGATCAAATTTAAACTTAGTAGGAGTAAAGCTTACTTTTAAAGCAAAGCCTTTATCTGTTTTACAAGCTGAGATGAGTTCTTGTAAGATTGCAAATTCATTATTGACTTTCTTTTGAGATAAGGATCCTTTTACATTAACAACTTTAGTACAAGGAACACTTACACCTGCTATAGTATTAGGACAAGCTACTATACTAGAGTTTAATAAATCACTTTCTAGCATTATAGGCACACCATCATCTTTAAAAGTTTTTCCTTTGTTTGATTTAAGTATGACTTTACCTCCATGGATACATTCTAGGTTTTGATTTTCTAAAAGAGCATGAAGTTTAGCTATAGCTTGTTTTTTATCTACTTGTGTGGTTTTTTGTTCTTTTAAAGTGTTTGAAATTAAGTCTTTATACTCTAAGCTTTGTTTGCTTAAACATTCTAATTTAATATTTAAAGAATTTTCTATAATAGAATAATTAAGCAAACAAAGTTCATCATTTTTATAAAAGATACTAAGTCTTCCTAAACCACTGCTTTCATCTTTAGGAGAAAAATAATAACTAGGTGTATCTTGTTTTATAGTATTATCTTGATCTAATTCTCCAAAGTAAAAAGGATTGTTAGGAAGTTCATTTGAGCCTGTAAGGAGGGTGGAGTTTAAAAAGATTTTTATATCTAAACTTTTAAAATCTATTTGATATTTTTCTTCTATGTCCTTTATATCCAAAACACTTCTATCTTTTGCAAAAATATCACAATGATTATCATAAATATGGATCAAATTTGACATAGAGATGAAAGAAGTATTGTTAGAATTATCTTGCAAATCTTGTAAATTTACTTTATCTAAGAATATGATTTTTATATTATTTGTCTTTAATACTATGGTATTGGTATTTTTATCATAAAATTGCTCTATGTTAAATACTTCGTTTAAAATTAAATTAACATCATTTTCCTTAGTATTAAAGCTTTGATTATTTAGATTATCTTGTAAGGAAATTTCTTTATTTAAATAGTCTTGGATATCTTTTATTTTTTCATTTCTTTTTTCTTTTAAAGTATTGATAGATTTATAAAGCCTTTTTCTAGCATCAAGATAGGTATCATTGAGCTTTTCTTTATCTAGGATGAAGATTTTTGTGAAAGTAGAATTATAGCCTAGATTGTTTATAGCGGTAGCTTGGGTGAAAAGATCTTCTTGATTATAATTTATAGCTATGGAATTTTCACATTGATATAAGGCTTTTAAATATGCTATGGATGAATTTTTATCTATTGTGTCTATTTCATCATTGTTTATAAAAGCAAGCCTTGTTATAAATAATTCTCTATCCATTTTTTTTCTAAATATTTAAGATAAATGAATATTATATCAAATATATTAAATTTTTGATAGTCTTTAAAGATTTTAATACATCACATACACACCCGCCATTAATATAGGATTACACACAAACCCTATAAGCCAACTTAATTTTTTGCGTTTTTCTCCTGTGCTATAACATTTAAATAAATAAGCTTGCAATAAACAAGGAAGTATAAAAAATGTGGTTGTAAAAAAAATAAAAGTTATACCGTCTAAAAAATCAAAATAATTATGTGCTTTATATTCTTGTGGTGATAATTTTTCAATTTCTGGAGGACCAAGCAATACAAGATCCCTAGAAGTTTCAAGATCATAAGTAAGATAAAATATGATAACAATAGCCATAAAAAAGATAATAAAAGATATTAAAAAATAAGATTTTACAAATTCTTTTATATTAATCTTAATCCAATAATTTATATATAGAAAAGACAATAAGAACGCTTAGAGCTATAAGATAAAATTCTATAACACTACAAGTAAGAATAAATCCTATCAAACCCAAAAAATAGAAAGCGTAATACTATCTCCCATTTAAACTCCTGTATTATAAAGCACATTATAAGCTTTATTTTTAAATCAAGCTTAGTGATAAAATCTTTACTATAAAGTCTAAAATCCAAACCATAAGGAGTGAATTTTTGATAGTCTTTAAAGATTTTCATATACCACATACACACTCGCAATTAATAAAAAGATATTACACACAAACCCTATAAGCCAACTTAATTTTTTGCGTTTTTCTCCTGTGCTATAACATTTAAATAAATAAGCTTGTAATAAACAAGAAAATATGATAAATGTGATTACTAAAAAAACATAGTTGCAAAGGTTAAAAATTTAAAATAATTACGCACTCTATATTCTTGCGGTGATAATTTTTCAATTTCTGGAGGATCAAGTAATACAAGCGATTTATAAAATTCAAGATCATAGCTAAGATAAAATATGATAACAATAGCCATAAAAAAGATAATAAAAGATATTAAAAAATAAGATTTTACAAATTCTTTTATGTTAATTTTAATCCAATAATTTATAATAGAAAAGACAATAAGAACGCTTAGAGCTATAAGATAAAATTCTATAACACTACAAGCAAGAATAAATCCAAATAAACCCCAAAAAATAGAAAATGTAATATCTTCTCCCATTTAAA
>NZ_MJYJ01000064.1:0-2382 GCF_001763255.1 Campylobacter sp. BCW_4338 | reverse complement strand
CTCCCATTTAAACTCCTGTATTATAAAGCACATTATAAGCTTTATCTTTAAAATCAAGTTTAGTGATAAAATCTTTACTATAAAGTCTAAAATCCAAACCATAAGGAGTGAATTTTTGATAGTCTTTAAAGATTTTCATATACCACATACACACTTGCAATTAATATAATAATATTGCATAAAAACCCTATAAACCAACTTAATTTTTTGCGTTTTTCTTCTGTGCTATAACATTTAAATAAATAAGCTTGCAATAAACAAGGAAGTATAAAAAATGTGATTGTAAAAAAAAACATAGTTATACAAGTCAAAAATCCAAAATAATTATATGCTTTATATTCTTGCGGTGACAATTCTTTAGCTTCTAGAGAGCTAAGTAATGCAAGATCCCTAGAAGTTTCAATACCATAGGTAAGATAAAATATGATAACAATAGCCATAAAAAAGATAATAAAATATACTAAAAAATAAGATTTTACAAATTCTTTTATGTTAATTCTCATCCAATAATTTAAAATAGAAAAGGCAATAAGAACACTTAAAGTTGTAAGATAAAATTTTATATTAGTAAAAGCAAGAATAAATCCAAATAAACCCCAAAAAATAGAAAATGTAATATCTTCTCCCATTTAAACTCCTGTATTATAAAGCACATTATAAGCTTTATCTTTAAAATCAAGTTTAGCGATAAAATCCTTACTATAAAGTTTAAAGTCCAAACCATAAGGAGTGAATTTTTGATAGTCTTGGTAATCTTGATTGTAAAGATAGTATTGCTTGGTTTTTGGGGATTGTAGAATATCAGCAAAGGTTATTTGTGGTATAAAAAATAAATATTTCTTTGGTTTATAAGTTTCCATCTGTCTTGTAGAACCCCAAATACTAAAACTCTTTTCATTAAAATCCCAAGCTCCAACAGGTTGTCCTAGCTTGATAAAATTTCCCTTATCATCAAATTCATGTCCTTGATCTAAAAATCAAAGCTATCATAAACATAAACAAGCATTTCATCAACGCGGTATGATACCTTTTCTCTATCTCCTTGAATTTCTTTTTTAATGCTTAATTTCGAAGGAACAAAATTAAAAGAAAATTTACCACTACAAGCATAAAGAGATAGATCTTGCATGAGTTCATCATAAGTTTGTTCCCCAATCTCCGATGTATCATAACCTAACATAGTGCTCATTGTCAATGGTTGCGTTCTTAAATATGTTTTAATAAACCAAGTAAGAGAAAATTCTGTATCAAATTGCTTTGCGATATTTACTTGTAAATTTTCCCGAATTTGTCTGAAAAACTCATCATCACCCACACCTATATATTGACAATTTAAAGTATCAAGCTCATAGGGCTTACAGTCTAAAATGCGTTTATAATCTTTTGAAATTTCATCATTTTCTTTAATGATGATATAAGATTCTTCATTTTTATCGCTTCGATTTTCTTTTATATCGATAGCAAAATCAAATTTATATTCTCCTTGAGGCAAATTTTTTAATATCAAAATATTATGAGTTTTTTGTAAGATTATTTCTATTTGCTTTGTAAAATTTTGAGTGTATATGTCTTCTTTTGTATGAAATTTTTTACTTAGTCTTTTTATTATAGGAAAATGAGAATAAAACTTATCCCAATCTAGCGTAGTGTAAAATTTAATAGAACGCCTTTCTTCTCTTACTTCATTTGTTTTATTATCTATATGGCGAGAAAAACGCTCTGAATTTTGCCTTAGTCTTTTCATCTCTTGGGTTTGTGTGTTGTTTGGATAAGGGGTATAATGTAAAATAAGGGGTTCTATACCTTTACTTTGTAAGAAATTTTGTATTTCTTTTAGTCTTTGTTCTGCTTGGGGATTATTAGGTTTATTTTGTTTTACGGGGAGATGATAATTTTGTATTGTATCTATCTTAGGGCTATTTTGCCACAATACTTGAAGTTGATAGCTAATAGCCCAACCTAGTGTTGCTATTTCATTATTGCTTTTTTGATAGTATTTAAATTCATTATAACAACACTCTAATTCTGTAGGTAAAACTGTTTCATCATATTGCAAAGTGCTAAAATTTATATTATTAATATAAATTTGGCTCTTTAAAGTTTCTTCATTAATATGTCCTACTGGAACAATGTTTTCCCAAAAAAGTTCTTCATCCATTATTTCATCCTATTGTTTTTATATTTTTTAGAAATTCCTTAAGCATGTTCTCATTTAAATTTATAGAATACCTAGTCCAGCACATTCTAGCATATTTATAAAGTTTCATATATTTGGCTTGTTTTCATATATTATTTTATCCTTTATGATTTGCATTTGAATTCATCTTTAGGAGAAAAATAATAACTAGGTGTATCTTGTTTTATAGTATTATCTTGATCTAA
>NZ_MJYJ01000063.1:12130-42712 GCF_001763255.1 Campylobacter sp. BCW_4338 | reverse complement strand
AGTAATTCTTGCTGTTAAATTACCACCTTCTACAACTGATACGGTTTGAACTGATTCTTTAACAGCTTGATTGTCTTGTTCTAAACCTTTTTTAGTAGCAAGGATGTTTTCGTTGATGGCACTTGAGATTTGTCCAAATTCATCATTGCTTTTTACTTCTATAGTGGAAACATTTTTTGTTTTATGATTGATGAAGTCAAAGAATGAAGTTAAACCTGTTTGGATAGCTGCAAGTGGGGAGAGGTATTTTGATACGATGAAATAAAGGAGGATGACGCTAAATACTACTACAATAATGACAACAATAGCTTGAATAAATGCAGCTTTATGAATAGGTTTATTTATAATATCAGCGCTTTCGGTAATACAAGCTGTATAAGCAAAGACTTTAGTACAAGTTCCAAGTCTTTCTTGTCCTTTTAATCCATAGGTAAAAAAATTATAATTTCCATTAGCCTTATATGCATTTAAAACTGGAGAATGATCAATAGACGGATTTAATAATTCTTTATTGGTTGCAGCAAATATTTTATTTTCTTCATCAAATAAAAAAGTATTTCCAGGAGTTTTTGCAACTAAATTTTGTAAATCTTCAGATGGCATATCTATACCTAACACCCCAATAAATTTACCATCTTTATAAATAGCTTTAGAATATGTTATCACATATTGTTTTGTTGCAGTATCTAAATATGTTGGTGTAATAAAAACATTATTCGTTTTTAACGCTCCTTGATACCATTCTTTTGCTTTTATATCCAAATTATCATATAAATTAGGCATTATTTTTTTGTTATCATTAGCTTGTTCGCTGAGTAAAACTTTTCCATTTGCTAAACCTAAATAAGTATTTAATGCGTCTGTACTATGGCGATAATATTTCAATATTGGACCAACATTGTTAATAATATTTTCTTCGGTATTTAAAGATTGATAAGGTAAATTTATTATATCTTTTTCTAAATTCTCGGTAAAAGATATATTTGTTGACCTAAAATTTTCAACAGTAGATTGCGTAACTTTAAGCAGGTCAGTTTGATTTTTAAGAGTACTTTCATGTAGTGAGGTTTTTGTAAAATAAAAACTTACAATACCTAGAATAATTAAGGCAAAAATTGCAATTAAATTTGCAATGAGAGAAAGCTTAAATTTTATACTATTCATTTTTTTCCTTTATTTGTATTTATTTTTAAATTTAAAATTAAATCTAGTATTATTTTATCAAAAAATATAAAATATTTCTTGACTTTTATCTTGAAAATTTAAAAATTTAATTATATTAATTGAAAATTATATGTATTTTTCTAAAAAGTAGCATTAATATAAAATAATAAAATATTTAGTTAAAAATTGAATTGTATGAAATTTATACTTATAAAGGATTAGAATGGCTTATACGATCATAGAGGTAGAAAGAAAAACAGGAGTTTCTAGTAGAACACTTAGGTTTTGGCTAGATAAAGGTTTATTTCCCTTTGTGGAAAAAGATAAAAATGGAGTGCGTTATTTTAGTGAAAAAGATTTAGAATGGGTGATTTGGGTGGATTGTTATAGACAAATTGGCATGAGTATCGAGGATCTTAAAAGATATATTTTTTTATGTGCTAAAGGAAAGAGTACTGCAAAAGAGAGATTAGAGATTATTTTAAAATTAAAAGAAAAAACACTAAAAGATATGAAAAAATTGGAGAGTATTATAAAAAAACTTGATTTTAAAATAGATTATTATGAAAAAATGGTTATGGAAAATAAAGATGAGCTAAATCCTTTAAGTAAAGATTATATTAAACGGAAAAAACGAGTAAAAATTTAAAAATATTTAATTTTATTCTTGACTTACACCAGATGTTAGGTTTTATACTTTTGATTAACATGATAGAAAAATGTTTTAATAATTAAGAACTATTAGTTTTTAATAAAAAATAAAAAAAGGATAAAAATGCAAAGAAGAAAATTAAGAAATTTGGAAGTAAGTGTCTTAGGACTTGGTTGTATGGGAATGAGCTTTGGTTATGGAGAAACTAAAGATGAAAAAGAGATGATAACACTCATTCATAGGGCAAAGGATCTTGGTATTGATTTTTTTGATACAGCCGAAGTTTATGGTCCTTTTATTAATGAAGAATTAGTAGGTAAAGCAATAAAATCTTTTAGAAATGAAGTGGTATTAGCAACAAAATTTGGTGTTAGAATTGAGGGTGCTAAGCAAATTGTTGATAGCACGCTTAATAAAATCAGAGAAAGTTTAGAAGGTAGTTTGAAGCGTTTGCAAACAGATTGTATAGATCTTTATTATCAACACAGAGTTGATACAAATGTTCCAGTTGAAGAAGTTGCTAATTTAATGGGTCAGTTTTATAAGGAAGGAAAAATTAAAGCTTGGGGTATGAGTGAAGCAGGAGTGCAAAGCATTAAAAAAGCTCATACAGTATTTCCGCTTAGTGCGGTTCAAAGTGAGTATTCTTTATGGTGGAGAGAACCAGAAAAAGAACTTTTAAAAGTTTTGGAAGAATTAAATATAGGTTTTGTTCCTTTTTCTCCTTTGGGAAAAGGATTTTTAGCAGGTAAATTTGATGCAAATTCTACTTTTGAAAATAATGACTTTAGATCACAAGTTCCACGTTTTAAAAGCGAGAATTTAAAAGCTAATTTGGATTTAGTTTATGCATTAGAAGATATAGCAAAAGCTAAAAATGCTACTTTAGCACAAATTGCTCTTGCTTGGGTTTTGGTGCAAAAAACATTTATTGTGCCTATTTTTGGAACAACAAATTTACGAAGGTTAGAAGAAAATATTAATGCTGTTAATACTCATTTTACTCAAGAAGAATTAAATCATTTAAAGAGTATTTTAGAAAAAATAATAATCAAAGGGGATCGGTATGCCGGTGAAGCAGCTCTTAGAGTTGGGAAATAAAAAGTTTGGTTTATTTCTTATTGTAATGGTTTTATGTAGTTTTGTTAAAGGAGTGTAAATGCAAGAACTTGAAAGTAAAGGAATTCATGGAAGTTTTAAAGGCGATAGTAAATTTTTTAGCAAAAATGTAAAAGTTTCTATGATGTTTAAATCAAATGAGTGGAGAAATTTTAGTGGGGCTTTGGTTGAATTTGAAGCCAGTGCTAGAAGTGCATGGCATACTCATCCTCAAGGACAAACCTTAATCGTAACAGAGGGCGAAATCATCACAAAAGTTCCAGGGCAAAAAGCCTTTATAGCTAAAAAAGGCGATGTGATAAGCTGTCCTATAGGAGTAAAGCATTTTCATGGTGCAACTAATACAAGTAGTGGAGCACACATAGCACTTACAGGCGAAAAAGAAGGTAAAAATGTAGAATGGCTTGAGCTTGTAAGCGATGAAGAATATGAAAATGCCTTAAAAGAAGCAAGAGAGTAAAGAAATTTGTAAATAAAACACAAAAATTTTATAAAAACTTTTATGTTTTTGGAGTATTTTAAATGCTCTTTTTTCACAAATTTTAAAAACCACAAAGGATAAAACCATGCAATTAAGACAAAAAGCAAGAGAAATTTTTGAAAAACTCTTAGGAGGAGCAAAAAAGGATCAACTTTTTGCAAGTGATAAAGAGTATTTTATCAATCATATAAATTTTACTTTTGATGAGAGCTTTATAAAAGCAAATTTGGATACACAAAAATATTTTTTAATCACTCTTGCTTCTACTTTAGCAGTAGGTGGAAAAATAGAGTTTAAAGCTTTACTTCAAGGTGCAATCAAGAACGATATAAGTCCTATTGTCATCAAAGAAGTGATTTATCAAGCTACGCCTTATGTGGGTTTTGCTAGAGTATGTGATTTTTTAAGCCTTTGCAATAAAGTGTTTAAAAAACTAAATATCGCCTTAGTTTTAACTCCACAAGGTACTACTACGCAAGAAAATCGCAAAATAAAAGGTAGGGAAATACAAAATGCTATTTTTAGTGAAGCCAATATCACTAAAATGATAGAAACTACACCAGAAGATAAAGCTTTTATAAATGATTTTTTGAGTGCGAATTGTTTTGGAGACTACTATACACGCATGGGACTTGATCTAAAAACTAGAGAGCTTTTAACCCTTGTATATCTTATCTCACTTGGTGGGCTAGACAATCAAGTAAAAGCTCACATACAAGGCAATCTTAACATGGGGCAAAGTAGAAAAGATTTGCTAAATATCATTGCAGCTCTTATTCCATATATCGGTTATCCAAAGGCTTTAAATGCAATTGCTGTGTTAGATAGCTTGACTTTATAATTTTTTATGTTAAAAATTTATGTTGCATTTTTATTGAATGAAAGGATTAAAAAATGGAATTTAAAACTTTATTAAATATAAAAGAAAAAAGATTACAAGAATGTCAAGAATTGATAAAAAAACTTGAAAAGGAAAGAAGCAATTATGAAATTACAAATTGTAAAAATATAAAAGAAATAAATATAAAATTAGAAAAATTGATAAAAAAAGAAATTTTATTTTTTGAAAATTTAGAATATGAAAAATTTAAAAATAATCCCCAAGAATTTGATGATTTAGAAGATGAAATTTATTTTTATTTTGATTTATATATGATAAATATTTCCAAACCAGAGTTAAAAGAGCTTGAGTTTAATTCTAAAGTTGAATTTAAAAAATATGAGGAACGTTATGAAATAAGAAAAGATAAAAAAGATTTTATTAAACTTTCAAAATCAATTTTGCAAACTTCAAAAGATTTATTTCAAGTTGCAATTTTGGCTGGATTTTCCATAATTATTTTTATACTCATTCTACATTCTTTGCAAACAAAAACCATTCCTTTTTTGGATAGCCAAAAGGCAACTGCTTTGGCGATTACAGGAGTTTTATTTGGAGGAATTTTTAGTTTTTTCTACATGGGAATATTTTCTTTTTCAAGAGAACTATATAAACAATATTTTAAAATACCAATAAGAGTCCCTTTTATAATTTATGTTGCTTCATCCATTATCACTTTTATCACATTACAGAAACCTAATATATTATTATTAATATCTATTGTTATTGTATTTATAGTTGCAAATGGTGCATTATATTTTTTTGGGAGAGAATATAGAATTTCATTAAATAAAATAGAAACTTTTATGCTACAAACCATATTAATATTTATTATGTATGTATCTATGATCATTGTTAGTATTTTTATCATCATCAAATCTCAAGAAGTTAATCGTATTTATCTGGGTATTGGTCATTTAATTATTTTTATATTTTTTAGTCTTCAATTGTGTTTTAAAGACTTTAAAAGTTTTAAATTTTTTGTTTTGATTAACACTATTATCTTATTTTTATCTATTATGTTTTTAAATGAAAATATTACTTCTTATTTGAAAATAGGCAATTTTAAGGTAGAAGAAATGACACTAAGTAAAAATAAAATTGTAAAAAATAAATTATTAGATAATAACATCAGCTTTATTGAAAATGAAGAAGGTTTAAAAGTAAAAGATTTATATATTCTTTCAGATGCAAAAGATGTATATTATATACAAAGCAAAAAAGAAGAAAATAAGAAACTAAAAAAGTCATTTCTAATAGATAAAAAATATGTTTTAGATAAAGATTTTTGATAAAAAAGGAAAGTTAAAGTGCAAAGTATAAGTTAAAATATTTTACTTTAGTATAAATTGCACTTATTTTTAAATATATCAGTTTAAAAAAACTTAAAGACTATAAAAATGCGAAATAAAAGTAGTTTTTATTAAAGAAGAATAAAATAACTTTACAATTTTCTTAAAATTTTGCAATATTTTTTTACATTTTTTCGATAAGAAAAAAGCTTAAAGTCATTCTTTTTTGCTACAAATTTGGTGTTTTTGTGAAATAAATTTTTCAAGCTTTTTTCTTGTTTTTTCAATTTGTTCAAGTGAAGTAGTATTAAAAGAATTTAAGATAATTTTTATTTCTTTTTGCTTTAAAAAATTTAGAATATCAGTATTTTGTTTACCTAGCCAAATTTCAAAACCAAATTTAAGTCCGACTTTAAAACTAAGCATATCAAAAAGTGTTTCACGCATAGAATTTAACAAATAATTTGACATTATAAATTGTTTTCTTAAAAGAGCTTTTTCTAATTTTGTAAAAGTAAAATAAAACTCATTGCATATTTCATCAAAATCTTTTTCTGTTGGTTTCTTAATGCAAAAAAACATTCTCATTTTGAGTTTTCTTAAATCTTTGATCTTTATCTATAAGCGCTTTGCTTAAAGGTTCAAATTTATAATAATGTTTCAATGATTTTAAAGGGATAAATTTAAAGTCTATTCTCACTCCATTTTTAAAAATTACCAAAAAACTCACCCAATTTTTAGGCAAATCAGCTTTATAGAATTCAAAGCTTTCAGGCGCTTGATAAAATAAAATTTTTCCAAAATTTTTAATAAATTTAGGGAATTTTGCTTTTTTGATATCTTTGCTTTTGTTTAGGTTTAATAATTTTCTCAAATTTTTAGATTTTAGAAAAAATGAAATATCATAATCTTGATATTTATCCTTTTTAGCTTTCTTATTTACTCTTGAACCTTCAAGTGTTATAAGACGAATTCGTTTATAAATAAAAGCAATATTTTTAATTTTTTCTAAAATTCTTTTTTTGCTTTGCATCTAAAAATTCCTTTTTAAAAAATCTTAAAAGTTTTATATTTATATAATAATGATTTTTATCCATTTTGATATACTTTAAAAATATTAAATTTTCATAAATTTTTAAGATATTTTTATATTTTATTAAAAATTCTATCCTTGTTTAAGGATAAGAAAATAAAATCTCTAAGAAATCTTCGCTATAAAAATTTGTTTTATTTTATATATTCCATTCATTTAAAATCGCCCCTTTATCACACAATTTCTTTATATTTAGAAGTAGCTTTGGCGGTATAAATTCTTTTATATTTTAAAATTTCTAAAGATTTTTAACATTATAAAAAAATACGTTAAACAATCAAAAAATTTTAACACATCAAGTATTTTTCTAATTTTTAAAAAATTATTTTCACTCTTGACTTATAGCTACTCTAATGTTTTATAATTATAAAAAATCAAAAAAGGAGCAAAAATGCAATACAAAATTTTAGAAAACAATCGCATCGCAAGTAAAGGCTATGCAATGCTTAGCAAGGATGCGAAATTCACACCTTTTGAATTTAGCCGCCATGCTATTGGCGATAATGATATTTTGATTAAAATCCTATATGCAGGTATTTGTCATAGCGATATTCACACTGCAAGAAGCGAGTGGGGAGAGGCTACTTATCCTTGTGTGCCTGGGCATGAGATAGCAGGAGAAGTGATTGCTGTGGGTAAAAATGTGAGTAAATTTAAAGTAGGAGATTACGCAGGGGTTGGTTGTATGGTAAATTCATGCGGTGAATGCGATGCTTGCAAACGCTCACAAGAGCAGTTTTGCGAAAATGGCAAAACCATCTTTACTTACAATAGTTGTGATGTATTTCACGGCAATGAAAACACTTATGGGGGCTACTCAAACAACATAGTTGTAAGTGAAAAATTTGCCATTTGTGTGCCAAAAAATGCACCGATGGATAAGGTTGCACCTTTGCTTTGTGCGGGCATTACCACTTACTCGCCTTTAAGATTTTCTAAGATAAAAGAAGGTTCAAGCGTTGCTATAGCAGGATTTGGCGGACTTGGTATGATGGCTGTAAAATACGCTGTTAAAATGGGTGCAAAGGTTAGCGTTTTTGCTAGAAATGAAAACAAAAAAGCCGATGCTTTGGCTATGGGTGTAAGCTCATTTTACACAAGCACTGATAAAAACGCCGTAAAAGAACGCTTTGATTTAATCATCTCAACCATTCCAACGCCTTATAATCCTGCAATTTATTTAGATTTGCTTAAATTTGGTGGCGAAATGGCTATAGTTGGCTTACCTCCTGTGGAAGATAAGGTAAATATAGGCATAAACGAGCTTGTGCATAAGGCAGGTAAGAAGGTTTATGGTTCGTTAATTGGCGGTATTGCTGAAACTCAAGAAATGCTTGATTTTTCTTTAAAACATGGAATTTATCCAGAAACCGAGCTTATTACCCCACAAGAAATCGATAAAGCTTATGAAAATCTAACCTCAGGAAAGGCTAAATTTCGCTATGTTATTGATATGACAAAAGAATAATTTAATACTTATTAAAAATCACATCGCTAATGTCAAATCCTCTTTGCTTAGCGATGTCTAAAAGCTCTTTTGTGCTTTTTTCATCTATTATATTTCTTGCTAAAATCCAAAGGTATTTTTTATCAGGGCTACCCACAATGGCAACTTTATACTCGCTATCAATAAAAATGATTTCATAATTTACCTTATTAAAAAGGTTCATAAAGATGTTAAATCTCACTGCTAATTGCCTATTTGAAACGATTTTTGCCTTGCCTTTTATACTTGAAATTTCATTTTCTTTACTGCAAAAATTCTCAATTTCTACATAAGGAACGCCATTTTTATATTTAAGCTCGTATTTTGCCTTTGAATTTAGGCAAGATTTTTGAAAAAAGGCGGGTTTTCTAGCCATTTCAAGCCATTCTCCCATATAATTTTGTAAAGAAAGTTCGCCAATTAATTCAAGCATTTTTTTTCCCTTTTGTCTTTCTCGCCCCATTTGCACATAGCTTGTAAAATGGGAATTAAACTTTGTCCGCGTTTGGATAAGCTATATTCTACCTTGGGTGGAATTTGAGCGTATTCTTTTCTGATAATTAAACCATCATTTTCTAGTTCTCTTAAGGTATTGGTTAAAGTTTTAAAAGATATGGAGCTTAAAAAGCGTTTGAGTTCATTATAACGCACGATTTCATAGCGAAATAAGCAGTATAAAATACTCATTTTATATTTTCCATTAATTAATGCTAGAGTATAGTTAAATCCACATTCTTCGAAATTGCACTGAGAATTCTCTTTAGTCATTTAACATTCCTTTAGTATAGTATCTTACTTTATTTTCTGTATTGAAAATGACATCATGTTAAGTTATAATTGTATCATAAAATTTAAAAAAGGATAAAAATGAAAAATATACTCTTGCTTAATGGCGCTAAAGAATTTGGAAATTCAAAAGGACAGCTTAATTTAACATTGCATAATCATGCTTTAGAAATTTTAAAAATACTAGGATATGAAGTAGATCAAACTCACATAGATCAAGGATATGATCCTAAAGAAGAGATACAAAAATTTATAAAAGCTGATGTTGTGATCTATCAAATGCCAACTTGGTGGATGGGCGAGCCTTGGATAGTTAAAAAATATATCGATGAAGTGTTTGGTTTGGGTGCTGGAGTGCTTTTTAAAAATGATGGAAGAACTCATGAAAATCCTAGTAAAAACTACGGAAAAGGTGGTTTAGATCATGGCAAAAAATACATGTTTTCTCTCACTTGGAATGCACCTCTTGAAGCCTTTAATGATAAAAATGAATTTTTTGAAGGAAAGGGTGTAGATATGGTGTATTGGCATTTGCATAAGGCTCATGAATTTATAGGTATGAAAGCTTTACCAACTTTTATGTGTAATGATGTGGTAAAAAATCCTCAAGTGGAAAAATATCTAAACGAGTATGAACTACACTTGAAAAAAATTTTTTAAAAAATTTGACTTAAAAATTTCAAGGTGTAACATTGACTCGAACAAAGTATTTGTATATCTTGCTTGTTTTAGCTATATTTTTATGGAGCTCATCTTGGCCTACTTCTAAGATTTTATCAGCTTATGCTGATACTTCTGTGATTACTTTTTGGCGTTTTTTCTTTGTTTTGCTAGGTTCTTTGATGGTATTAGGCTTTTTAAGAATTCCTTTAAGGCTTGAAAAATCTATTTTAAAATGGGTGCTGATAGCAGGAATTTTAAATGGGCTTTATACTTTTGTATTTTTTATTGCCATTAAGCATGGTTTAGCTGGAAAAGGCGGTGTTTTGGTTACAACTATGATTCCTATTTTTTCTTATTTGATATTTATGATAGCAATATTATTTCAAAAAGATAAAAAATCAACTCACAAGATCACAAAGAGTGAAATTCTAGGCTTATTTTTAGGTTTATTATCTGGATTTTGTTTGTTAAATTTAGGGAGTTTAGAAGATTTATTTGGTAAATTTAATATTTTATTTTTAACTTGTTCTTTTATTTGGGCTTTGATAGCAGTGTTTAATCATAAAGCCAAAGGAGCTCACCCTTTGGCGATTAACTTTTATATTAATCTCATTTCTGTTTTAATGTTTTCTTGGGTATTGTTTGATGTAAAAAGTTATGAAATTTTTCATTTTGAATTTAAATTTTGGATCAGTATGTTTGTTGTGGCTTTTTTATCAACTATTATAGGTACTAGTATTTATTATTATGGGATTCACATTTTAGGGAGTGTTAAGGCAAATTCTTTTGTTTTAATCACTCCTGCTAGTGCTTTAATTTGTAGTTATTTTATACTAGATGAGGTGCCAAATGCACTTACCTTGTTAGGTTGTGCCTTGGCTATAGGTGCTATATATTTTATCAATATTTATGGCAAAAAAGCTTAGATCATTTTCTATAACCGTGGCTATTTTTGTATAGTCTCCTGTGCTTTGTCCTACTGCCATTAAAATGATAGGAATACCACTTTTTGGTACCTGTATGCTTCCAAAAACTGCAGGATCTGAAATAATATCTGTTGAGTTTTTATGCTCTATACTTTTGCTAGATTCTATATAAATCACCATTCTATCACACTTTATAACTAGTATTTAAAAAAGCATCTATGCCTTTTTGAGTAAAAACATCTTTATTTGTTCCTAAAATAACGCGTATAATAGGATCTTTTGAGCTTTTAAAAATAGGATTTTCACATTCTCTAGCTTCTAAATTAAAAGGTATAAAAGTATTATGAGTATTTAAAATATCATCTTTTTGCAAAGCTCTTCCTTTAAAAATTCCAATTCTCATTTTAGCATCGCTGGATTTAGAGTTTAAAAAACTTTTTACTTCAAAGCTACCTGCTACGCATAAATACCCACGAAAACCTATTTTTGCTAAACCAAGTTCTAAAATATCGCCTTTATTTGCTTTATATACCTTGCAAGTTTTTATTTTTTGATTATTAAGCTTTGCCTCAAATTCAGCCCCACTTAAAACAAAATAATTCTCATCTAAAAATTTATATTTTCCACCCTTTAAATAAAGCTCAATTCCTGCTTCATCTTGTTTGTTTCCAAGTAAGATATTTGTCATTCTTAAGGCATCTTCATCCATAGCCCCACTTCTTGCTATGCCAAATTTAGCAAATTTTTTTCTACCAAAGTCTTGCAAACTCGAATTTATAAATGCTTCAATGATTTTATACTCATAAATTTCCTTTTGATAGATTTTTTAGCAACTTGCTCTTGGAACTCAAAAAATTCATCTTTTGAAATGGCTTTAAATTTTAAAAACATACCCGCTTTTAAAAGAGTGGAATTTTTTCATCTTCTTTATCAAAAAATTCCAAAGATGTTCTAGCAATGATTTACCAATCCCCTGGACTTGAAATAAGATAAACTCCTGTTTGTTTATTGGCTATACCTACACTTCCAGCTTCTATTTTTGCTCTAGGGCTTGAAAGGCGTGGGGTAAAAAGTTTTTTGTCCAAACCTCCAAGATAAGGAAAACCTGCCAAACCTAGCATAAAAACAAGATAGTAAGGCTTAGTGTGAAGAGATATAAGTTCTTCTTTTTAAATTTGATTGAAATTCTAAATCCAGTCCAAATTCTTCATCATAACAAAGTGGAACTTCTATACAAAGACTTGAGTTTTGCTCCGTAAGTTTAATATCCTTTTTAATTTTTTTCAAAAAATCAAGCAAAGAATTTAAAGAAAGTATACAAGGATTAAAGTATATAAGCAAGCTTGCATAAGTACTTATCAACTCATCAATACCATAAAATTTCACCTTCTTTTAGGGCTTTTTGTATCCTTTGTTTCGTGCTTAAAACATAAGCATTGATTTGAGGTGAAATTTCTTGTTTAATAAAAAGCAAAAGCAAAGCCTTGCTTCCACTAAAATGCACACTAAACATTGTTAAAACCTATATAAAATTTTCCAAAGCACAAATTTGAATTTGTTCTTTTTCTAAATTTTCTTTGATTTTTTTAACAAATTCTAAAGCTTTTACATTATCCCTATGAACGCAAATACTATCCGCTTTTAAATCAATTTCTTTGCCATTTATGCTTGTAACTTTGCCTTCTTTTATCATTTTTACAACGCGTTTATCGCTAAATTTTTATCAATAGCTGCTATATTATAAAGTGTGCCATAAGCTTTAAAATGCTGTATTTTCATACCTTTTGTCTTAGTAAAGCCAAAGCTCCTAGTTGATACAAGGCATGGTTTTTGACTTCTTCAAAGCTTATTTGCATATTGCGTCTTCCAAAACCCAAAAGATCAGGATAAGATGGGTGTGCTCCTATGCAAACACCATTTTGCTTGGCTAAATTTAAGGTCTTATCCATTACACAAGGATCACCCGCATGAAAGCCACAGGCGACATTTGCTGAGCTTACAAATTTTAAAATTTTTTTCATCCATTCCCATTTTATAGGTGTCAAAACTTTCCTCTAAATCACTATTTAAATCTACTTTGAACATTATTTGACCTTGTATATTTAATTATTGATTTTATTGTATCTAAAGAAGAATTTTAAATAAGCTGAAAGTTTTGAAAAATAAATAAAAAAGTTACAATAAGTAAAAATAATATTTTAAGCAGGCTAAAACCTGCTTAATTTTAATCTTTCCTTGTTTTTGCATCAACTACGAATAAAGGTTTATAGAGCAGTTTAAATCCGCTAATAAAACTTAAAGTATCGTCACTTGTAAGCCAATTGATAAATTTTTTAGCTTCAGTATAATTAACATTTTTGCAATGTTTAGGATTTGTTGCTATAACAGAATAAAAATTTTTAAGGCTATCATTACCTTCATTTACAATGACTAAACTTGGATTTCCTTTTTCACTGGCTTCATATTTGATATAAGTGCCACGATCAGTTAAAATCACACCTTTTTTTTCTTCAGCGATTTTAATGCTTGCTAGCATACCTTGTCCACTTTGTTGATACCAGTTTTCTTTTTCAGGCACACCACCAAGATCTTTCCAAAGACTTTTTTCTTTATTATCAGTACCCGATTTATCGCCTCTTGAGATGAAAGTGAGTTTTTCATTTTTGATAAGTTCTAAACTTTCTTTTAAATTTTTGCCTTTAAATTTAGAAGCTATTGATTTATCCGCAATGATGATAAAATCATTATACATCACAGGGGTTCTATCCACGCCAAAACCTTTTTTTATAAATTCTTTTTCTGCTTTTGGAGAGTGTACAAAAAGTACATCAGCATTGCAATCTTCACCCATTTTTAAAGCCGCACCTGTTCCTACTGCAACCCATTTTAAGGTATTGCCGCTTTCTTGTTCATAAAGAGGCTTTAGAGCATCTAAAAGTCCTGTATTGTCAGTGCTTGTTGTGGTTGCCATTTTAAGTTCTGCTGCACTTGCACTTAAAGCTAAAGCAAGGGCTAAAGAAATGATTTTTTTCATTTTTTCTCCTTATAAATTTACATAAAAAAATATTTTAGCATAATTATGCTAAAATTACTTATTTTAAAAAGGATATTTTTGGATTATATTTTTGATGGTTTTAAACAAGCTTTATTTTTACTTTTTAATGCTGATGAAAGTGTAATTTCAGCTATAAAAACTACACTTTTAAGCTCAAGTATTTCTATAGTTTTAGCTTTGCTCATAGGTTTTCCTTTGGGATTTATTTTAGGCTTTTTTGATTTTAAATTTAAACGCTTTATAAAACTTATCATAGATACTAGCCTTTCTTTTCCAACAGTTGCGGTAGGACTTATACTTTATGCACTGATTTCAAGTCGAGGACCTTTGGGAGAATTTGGACTACTTTTTACTATAAAGGCTTTAATTTTAGGGCAGTTTATTTTAGCACTTCCTATAGTGATCGCACTTTTTTCAAATTTGATAGAAAATATGAATAAAAAACATTTTTTACTTATAAAATCTTTTCACCTAAGTCCTTTAAAACTTGTTTTAATGATGATTTATGAATTACGCTTTGCTTTGATTAGCGTCGTTGCACTAGCTTATGGACGCATTGTAGCAGAAGTAGGAGTAGCGATGATAGTGGGTGGAAATATTAAATACGACACTAGAACCATAACCACGGCTATTTCTCTTGAAACCAACAAAGGCGAATTTGCTAGTGGTATAGCTTTGGCTTTGGTTTTAATTCTCATTGCCTTTTGTTTAAATTTCATTACACACAAACTTAAAAGAACATAAAATGATAGAAATTTCTAATCTTTTTTTCAACTATCAAAACAAAGAAGTTTTAAAAATTAAAAATTTAAAACTTGATACAAGTAAAATTAGCATCTTAATGGGAACGAATGGAAGTGGAAAATCTACATTTTTAAGAATATTAAAATTTTTAGAAGGAGATTTTTCAAAAAATATTTCTTATTTTGGAAATTTTAAACTTAATAATAAACAAAAGCGTGAAATTTATTTGCTTTTTCCAGAGCCTATTTTGTTAAATCGTAGCGTAAGGGCAAATTTTTTATTTACTTTAAAAACTTATGGGATTAAAGAAGATATCGAAGAACGTATAAAAGAAAGTTTGATGTTTTTAAATTTAGATGAAAGTCTTTTAAGTAAATATCCTAATGAACTTTCATCAGGACAAAGTCAAAAAATAGCTTTTGCTATAGCTTTAAGCGTAAGAGCGAAGTATTATTTACTTGATGAACCGAGTGCTTTTTTGGATAAAAATACTACGCTTTTATTTAAAAAAGCTATTCTTAAAATGCGCGAAAATTTCAATACAGGTTTTTTAATCGCAAGTCATGATAAACATTTTTTAGATTCTTTGGCTCAAAAAAAACTTTATTTACACAGTGGAGAAATTTTAGAATTTGAAAATACTAATGTTTTTGAGCTAGAAAATCAAGGTGTAAAATTTTGTAATTTTATAGATTTTAGTAATTGTAAAAAATATAAAGATTTTAAAAAACCTCCAAGTAAAATTGCGATTGATCCTTATAAAATTTCTTTTTTTAATTCTAAAAATATCCCAAAAAATAATTATGAGTTTATTTTAGAAAAATGTTATATTATAGCACTTAGAAGTAGGAAAAGTGATGTTTTTATAAGGGTAAGTTGTATGGATAAAATTTTAGAATTTGCCTTAGAAAAACAAGAATTTTTAAAATTCGATTTAAAATTATACGAAGAACTCAGTCTTTATTTTTATGAAGATGCAATATGTTTCTTAAATTAACATACATTATAAAATTTAAATAAAATATTACAAATATTCCCATTTTTTATAAAATTTATCTTAATTATTTTTTAAATTTGTATTTAATACAAATAAACTCTTATATAATGTTTAAAAATAATCATAAAGGAGTTTTTATGCTTAATCAAAATAATCAAGAGCTTTTTAAGCCAAGTAAAGAATTTTCTCGTAATGCTCGTATAAAAAATTTATGTGAATACTATGATTTATGCGATGAAGCCAAGGAAGATTTTGAAGGTTTTTGGAAAAGACAAGCACTTGAGAAGATCGAGTGGTTTTCGCCTTTTTCAAGAGTACTAAATGAGGATAAAGCTCCATTTTATAAATGGTTTGAAGGTGGAACTTTAAATGTAAGCTATCAATGTCTTGATCGTCATATGAAAACAAGACGCAATAAAGCTGCTTTGATTTTTGAAGGTGAAATGGGGGATTATGAAGTTTATACTTATAGAAGATTATTGCATGAAACTTGCAAGGCAGCCAATTTGCTTAAAAAATTCGGAGTAAAAAAAGGCGATAGGGTTGTAATTTATATGCCTATGATTCCAGAAACAGCTATAGTAATGTTAGCTTGTGCAAGGATTGGGGCCATTCATAGTGTGGTATTTGGAGGGTTTTCTCCTGAAGCCTTAAGAGATAGAATTATAGATGCAGGAGCTAAACTTGTAGTAACGGCTGATGGTGCTTTTCGTCGTGGAAAACCTTATATGTTAAAACCTGCAGTAGATAAGGCTTTAAGTGAAGGGTGTGAAAGTGTAGAAAAAGTACTTATAGTTATACGCAATAATGAGCCTATAGAATATATTAAAGGAAGGGACTATGTTTATAACGAACTTGTGAAAAATGAATCTTATAAGTGTGAACCCGAAATCATGGATAGCGAGGATTTGTTGTTTTTGCTTTACACTTCAGGATCAACGGGCAAGCCAAAAGGAGTTATGCATGCAAGTGCAGGATATATACTTTGGGCACAAATGACTATGGAATGGGTTTTTGATATTAAAGATTATGATAATTATTGGTGTAGTGCTGATGTGGGTTGGATTACAGGACATACTTATGTAGTTTATGGGCCTTTAGCATGTGGAGCAACGACTATAATGCATGAAGGAACTCCTACTTATCCAAATTCTGGGCGTTGGTGGAGAATGATAGAAGAGTATCAAATAAGCAAATTCTACACTTCGCCAACTGCCATAAGAATGCTTCATGCTGATGCGCCTGATGAGCCAAGAAAATATGATTTAAGTACGCTTGAAGTGCTTGGAACGGTTGGAGAGCCTATAAATCCTAGTGCTTGGAAGTGGTTTTATGATGAAATAGGGGGAGCTAAAAGTCCTATAGTCGATACTTGGTGGCAAACAGAAACAGGTGGACATATGATCACGCCTTTACCAGGCGCTACTCCTTTAAAACCAAGTTGTGCTACCTTGCCTTTGCCAGGAATTTTTGCAGAAGTTATTGATGAAGAAGGCAATAAAAAAGATGAAGGTGAAGATGGATTGCTTTGTATAACCAAACCTTGGCCTTCGATGATTCGTGGAATTTGGGGTAATGATGAACGCTATATAGAAAGTTATTTTTCTCAAGCTAGAAAAGATGGAAAAGCTGTATATTTTAGTGGCGATGGTGCTTTTTATGATAAAAATGGTTATATTACCATCACAGGAAGAACAGATGATGTGGTTAATGTTGCAGGACATCGTATAGGAACGGCTGAAATTGAAAGTGCTATTGCTAAACATCCAAGTGTAGCAGAATCAGCTATAGTGAGTATTTTGGATGCGATTAAGGGCGAGTCACTGTTTGCTTTTGTGGTTTTAAGTCCTGCATCCAGTTGTGATCTTGGCAGAGCTATAGAAACTTTAAAGGAACTTAATGACATTTTAAGAGTAGAGATAGGACCTATAGCTAAAATAGAAAAAATTCTTTATACTCCAGGTTTGCCAAAAACTAGAAGTGGTAAAATAATGAGAAGAATTTTAAGAACTATAGCAAGAGGTGAAGAAATCAAACAAGATATTTCAACACTTGAAGATTCTGGAGTAGTAGAAACCATTGTTAAATTGGCTAAGGCCGAGTTTGAATAACCAAGGTAAAAAGAACTTTGCCTTGTTTTGTTGCATAAAAATTCATAAAAATAAGCTATAATGATAAAAAAATAAAAGGAAATTTTTATGCTTCAAACTTGTATTTTCCCTGCGGCAGGTTATGGGACGAGATTTTTACCTGCAACAAAAACTTTACCTAAAGAGATGTTGCCTATCTTAACTAAACCTTTGATTCATTATGGGGTTGATGAAGCTTTGGAAGCAGGAATGGAAAATATGGGCTTTGTCACAGGGCGTGGAAAAAGAGCTTTAGAAGATTATTTTGATATTTCTTATGAACTTGAGCATCAAATTTCAGGTACAAAAAAAGAATACTTACTTGATGAAATTCGTTCTTTAATCAATCGTTGTACCTTTACTTTTACAAGACAAAATCAAATGAAAGGTTTAGGTGATGCGGTTTTAAAAGGTAAACCTTTAGTTGGCGATGAAGCTTTTGGCGTAATTTTGGCTGATGATTTGTGTGTTAATGAAGAAGGCTTAAATGTTATGGCTCAAATGGTAAAAATTTATGAAAAATATCGCTGCACCATCATAGCTGTGATGGAGGTACCAAAAGAACAAGTTTCAAATTATGGAGTAATTTCTGGAAATTTTGTAGAAGAAAATCTTATTATGGTTAATTCTATGATAGAAAAACCAAGTCCTGATGAAGCTCCAAGTAATCTTGCTATCATAGGAAGATATATTTTAACTCCTGATATTTTTGGAATTTTAGAAAATACTAAAGCAGGAAAAAATGGCGAAATTCAACTTACCGACGCGCTTTTAACTCAAGCAACCAATGGTATGGTTTTAGCTTATAAATTTCAAGGGAAACGCTTTGATTGTGGAAGCGTAGAAGGCTTTGTAGAGGCGACAAATTATTTTTACGAGAAAAGTAAATGTTAAACAATACACTTTTTTTTAAGCAAAGTGAAATTCACACTATAAGTTCTTATGCAAATCGTATTAATGATGAGGTAAAAAGTGGAGATATAGGGTATTATCATCTTATTGACACAAGTTTGAATTTAATCGATAAGAGCTTGAAATTTATTCAAGATAAAGAATATGTAAAAAATGTCGTTTTAGTTGGAATGGGAGGTTCAAGTTGCGGTGTAAAAGCCTTGCGCGATATGCTTTTTAATGAAAAAAGTAACCAAAGAGAGCTTTTTATACTCGATAACACAAGCTCACATTCTTTTAATAAGACTTTAGAAAAAATCAAGCTTGAAGAAAGTTTGTTTTTAATCATCAGTAAAACAGGTAGCACTATAGAAGTCGTATCACTTTTTAAACTTCTTATTGAACATTTTAAACTTGATATGCAAGAATTAAAAAAATACTTTGTTTTTATTACTGATAAGGATTCAAAACTTCATAAAGAAGGTGAAAATTTAGGTATTAAATGCTTTTTTATCCCTGCAAATGTAGGAGGTCGTTTTAGCATACTTTCAGCTGTGGGTATAGTTCCACTTTGTTTTTGTGGCTATAATGCCAAAGCTCTTTTAGAAGGAGCTAAAGCTTGTTTTGAAGATTTTTTTACTCGCAAAAAAGATGAAATTTTACAAAAGGCTTATCATTATTGCACACACAAAAATGCCAATATCAATGTGCTTTTTTCATATAGTGATGCTTTTAAAGGCTTTAACGAATGGTATATCCAGCTTATTGCTGAAAGTTTAGGTAAAAAGCAAGGCTATAAACGCATAGGTTTAACTCCTGTTGCACTCATTGGAGCAAGAGATCAGCATAGTTTTTTACAACTCATCATGGATGGACCTAAAAATAAAACTGTAACTTTTTTAAAAATCAAAGACGCTCAAAAAGCACCTATTATCCCTGATATTCATTTTAAATTTTTAGATTCTTTAAGTAATAAAGTCAATCTTCACGAACTTTTAAACGCCCAATGTGATGCAACTATGCATGCTTTAATCGCCGAAAATTTGAGTGTTGATGTGATAGAACTTGAAAAACTTGACGCTTGGCATGCGGGATATTTGATGTATTATTATGAACTTTTTACTTCAACTTGCGGTGTTATGCTAGGGATTAACACTTATGATCAACCTGGTGTGGAAGTTGGAAAGTTGATCTTAAAAAATATATTAATTTCTTAATCAAAATTCATTAAAAAAAGAGTATAATAATTTTAAGTTAAAATTATAATAAAAATTTTTAATTAATAATAATTATTATTTAAGAATTTTATACTATAATTTTAAAAATCAAAAAAAGGAGTCAATCATGTCAGTTACAAAACAATTATTACAAATGCAAGCAGATGCTCATCATCTATGGGTTAAATTTCATAATTATCACTGGAATGTAAAAGGTTTGCAATTTTTTTCTATACACGAGTACACAGAAAAAGCTTATGAAGAAATGGCAGAACTTTTTGATAGTTGTGCTGAAAGAGTTTTACAACTTGGCGAAAAAGCTATCATTTGCCAAAAAGTTTTAATGGAAAATGCAAAAAGTCCAAAAGTTGCAAAAGATTGCTTTACTCCGCTTGAAGTCATAGAACTGATCAAACAAGATTATGAATATCTTTTAGCAGAATTTAAAAAACTCAATGAAGCAGCAGAAAAAGAAAGTGATACCACAACAGCTGCTTTTGCGCAAGAAAATATCGCAAAATATGAAAAAAGTCTTTGGATGATAGGCGCTACTTTACAAGGTGCTTGCAAAATGTAATTTAAGGGGCTTTATGCCCCAATTATACTAACTAGGTTATAATATCCTTTTTTTAAAGGATAAAATTGAAAGTACTTAATTTTTTTTATGAAAACCATCCTAAATTTGAAGTAAGTTATGAAAGAAAAATTCAAATTTCAAAACTAAATATTATCATAAAAGGCCCACGATTTTGTGGTAAAAAAACGCTTATTTTTAATTTTTTATCTCAATTTAAAGCAAGTGAAATTTTGTTTTTAGATTTATATGATACACGTTTTGAAAAACAAAGTTTAGAAAGACTTTCTGATTTTCTGAATGAAAATTTACAAATTAAAATTCTTTGCCTTTATAATTTGGATTTTATTCCTAATTTAGAAAAAATTAAAATTCCCATCATCTTAAGTACAAATATAAAAGATTTAAATGTAAATGGGTTTGAAGAACTTGAACTTGATTATTTTGATTTTGAAGAATTTATTAGTGTAAGTAAGAAAAATTTACCTATAAATAATTTAGTAGGTCTTTTTTTGCAAAGTGGACGGAGTAAATTTGGAGAAAAAAACATACTTTTAAGACAAAGCTTTACTCTTTTAGAATTAGAAATTTTAAAGTATTTAGCTTTAAATTTGGGTCAGCAAATCAGTATTTCTAAGATATTTATAGAACTCAAAAAAAGATTAAAAACTTCAAAAGATAGTGTTTATCAAGCTATAAAAAAATTAGAAAATACTTATGTGATTTATACTTTAAAACATGATGAAAAAAAACTTCAAAAGATTTATTTTAAAGATTTTGGCCTAAGAAATAATCTTTGTATTTCAAAGGATTTTTCACATTTATTTGAAAATTTAGTTTTAAGCGAGTTGTTTAAATTTAAAGAAGAATTTTTTTATAACAAATACTTTAACTTTTATAGCCAAATATCTAAAATTGCTTATATTTCAAGTCCAACTTTAGATATTGATTTGATCAAGCTACGTGCTAAGAAAATTTTACCAAAGGCTTTAGAACTTGGAATTTTTCATGTGATTTTTATCACTCTTTCAAGCGAGGATAGTTTTTTTGAGCAAGGGATTAAATTTGAAGTCATATCTTTTGATAAATTTTCACTTGGATTTTAGGCGTTGTTTGATTTTGTATCGTATTTTTCAAGGTTGTATCGTTTGATGATTTTTGTAATAAGATTGATATAATATCCCTTGCGTTCAGAATAAGAATCTAAAGTTTTAATAGCCTCTAGCCCTGTTATCTCTTTGTCTTCGCTTTCAAATTTAGCTCTTACATCGCGAAACTTTTCATAAGCAAAATGACGATTTAAATTTAAAACATAAGAGTCAACACTATCTTGCAGACTATCAAAAATTTTAATTTTGTGTTTTTTATCTGGATGTCTTAAATCAGGAATTAAACCTTTCTCACCCCAAGTCCATTCTCCAAAAAGATTGTTTGCTTCTCTTGCGAAGCGACTGGTACCTGTAGCACTTTCAACTAAAGCTTGGGCTATACCCATGGATTTTGGAATTTTTTGAATACGTTTTTTATATTCTGCAAAATCATAAAGATTTTCAATGCGATATTTGTTTTTTATCGTGATAAGTTTTTCAAGATTTATTTGGTTTGAAGTCCTAAAGCCTGTTTTGTAAGCATCTTTAAAAAAGGCTTCGATAAAGGCTCTTTCTTGTTCAATTTTTTTAAAGCTTTGATCAAACATTTCATTCATTTTTATAAAAAAAATTTGTCTTTTTTGATCTATATCAAGTTTGTAATATTCCTCTCCAAATCCACTCTTTAGATCATCAGCAAAAAGTGGGATTAGAAAAAGACTAAGAAAAATTATAATTGGCTTCAAAACAATACTTTACCTTTCCCTCAAAAAACAATTCTTCATTTTTATATGTAAACCCCACCTCTTCACCACTTTTAGGAGTTATTTTAACTTTATTTTGTACTTTTTTATTTAAAAATGCCAGATAAAAACAAGCCCCCATTCCTGTGCCACAAGCTAAGGTTTCATCTTCAACTCCGCGTTCATAGGTGCGAACTTTTAAATGATTTTCATCTAAAATTTTTACAAAATTGACATTGGCATTATATTTTTGTCTCATTTTTTGACAAAGCATTGTATCAAATTCATCTAAATTTTGACAAAAATGTACTAGATGTGGAACTCCAGTGTCGCAAAATTGCCAAGTTTTTCCTAATTCTTCAAAAGTATTTTGCACGCTTTTTATTTTGCCTAAAGATACTTCAACTTTATCTTGATTTACCTTTGCTTTTATTACTCCTGCGCCAGTTAAAAAACTCATGTTAGGATTTATTTTGTTAATATGATGTGCAAAATGTGCCGCAGCCCTTGAGCCATTGCCACACATAGCAGCCCTTGAGCCATCGTTATTATAAAATTCCCATTCAAAATCGTATTTTTCATGAGGCAATATCACGATAAAGCCATCCGCACCTATACCCTCATAACGATTACAAAGTTCTTTAGCTAAAACACTTCTATCTTCTTTTCTATCAGCATTTGTTATGACAAAATCATTCCCACTTGCACAATATTTATAAAATTTCACATTTTTCCTTTGGAAATTTCTTGTATTACTTTAACACATTCTTGCCTAAAATCGGCATAAGAATTAGTATTTTTAATGATAAAATCTGCTTTTTTAAGTTTTACTTCAATATCTATTTGAGAATCAAGTCTTGCTTTTGCAGCTTCTAAGCTGAGCTTATCTCTTTGCATGATTCTTTTAAGGCTTAATTCTTTGGGTGTGTAAATTACTATGACTTTGCCTAAATTTTCATAAGCACCGCTTTCAAAAAAAAGAGGAATTTCTGCAAAAAAAGCTTTATTTTCTTTATCTAGAATTTGCATTTGTTCTAAAATTTTAGCTCGAATTTTAGGATGAGTGAAATTTTCTAAGATTTTTTTAGCTTCTTTATTGTTAAAAACAATTTCTCCAAGGATTTTTCTATCGATTTTCTTTTCTTTTGTGAGTAAATTTTTTAAGCTAAAGGGAGAAAAAATCTTTTCAAGTTCTAAAGCATTTTCATCTAAAATTTCATGAGCGATTTTATCTGCACTAATGCTTTTAAAGCCTAAAGAATTCGCTATTTCTATAAAGGTGCTTTTACCACAAGCAATTGAAGCGGTTACAAAAAAAGCATTTTTCATCTTATGCCTTATTAAAACTTTTTTCGTTAAAATACCTTTTTAGTTCTTAAAGGAAAATAAATGAAAATTTCATATGAAGATGCAGGCGTAAGTATAGATAATGGAAATGCCTTTGTAGAGGCTATAAAACCTTTGGTTAAAGAAACTTTTAATGATAATGTTGTAGGTGGAATTGGTTCTTTTGCTGGTGCTTTTAGAATGCCAAGTGGTTTTAAAAAGCCTGTGATTTTAGGTGCAACAGATGGGGTTGGTACCAAGCTTCGCTTGGCAATTGATGCTAAAAAATATGATACTATAGGGCAAGATTTAGTAGCAATGTGTGTGAATGATTTGATTTGTAATTTTGCTACGCCTTTGTTTTTCCTAGATTATTATGCTACAGCCAAGCTCGAAGTAGAAGTAGCAAAGGCTGTTGTATCAGGCATTGCCAAGGGATGTAAGATGGCAAATTGTGCATTAATCGGCGGAGAAACTGCTGAAATGCCTGGAATGTATGCAAAAGATGATTTTGATCTTGCGGGTTTTGCAGTGGGTATGGCTGAAGAAGATGAGATTGATAGAAGTAAATTTGTTAAAAATGGTGATATTTTATTGGCACTTCCTAGTTCAGGACTTCATTCAAATGGTTATTCTTTAGCTAGAAAAGTACTTTTTGAAAGTTTAAAATTAAAATTTGATGACAAGATAGAGGGTAAAAATTTAATTGATATTTTATTAGAACCTACAAGGATTTATGTGCGTGATTTTCTTACACTAAAGCCTTATATCAGTGCTCTAGCACATATTACAGGGGGTGGTTTAGTAGAAAATTTACCACGCGTTTTACCTCGTGGTATGGGTGCAACTATACGCAAACATCATCTTAAAACTCCTGAAATTTTTTATACTATAGGACAGGCTGTAGAAGAAAGCGAAATGTATAGAAGCTTTAACATGGGAGTGGGTTTAGTAATTGTTGTAGATCCTTCTAATGTAAGTAAGGTTTTAGAAAATTCAGATGCCTTTATTATCGGCGAAATTTGCGTTAATGAAGGTATTGTTTTAGAGTGAAAATAAAGCGTCAATACGCTTTATTTTTGTATTTTAAGTTCTATTTTTGTAGTGTTTTGTTCTTTTGGCAAAGGATTGGTTTGTGCTAGATAAAAGGCTACGAGTACATTTACAAGCATAGCGATAAGTAAAAGAGGAGTGGTTCGTTTTATAATATCCATTGGAGCTACTTTTGCAAATCCAGCTAAAGCTATGATTCCGCCTGCTATTGGTGAAGCTGCACGACCTAAACAAGATGCAATTTCTATAGGTAAAACTAGAGTAATAGGTGCAACGTCTAATTTTGTAGCTATATCAGGAGCTAGTTTGCCAAAAGCATTAAAAGCAGCAATTCCACTTCCCATAATCACTGTGGCAAAATAAACTAAAAAGCTTAAAATAGCTATACTCAAAAGAATTCCAAACCATGCAAAATTTCCTGTTCCAAGATTTGAAACCGCGTTAGCAAGGATATTAACTCCACCAAGTGCTTTAATGCCTTCAGCAAATACTCCAGCGGCGATGATTATGCTTACGACTGAGATAAAAATTTCAGCCATAGCTTTTAAAATCACCATCATATCTTCGCCTAATTTTCTAGCATTTCTATGTCTTGCAAATTCAACAAGAAAAACTAAAGAAATGCTTACAAAATTTGCTGTTACAACATCGAGCTTGATAGTAAAAAAATACGCTGTAAATAAAAATACAACAGGTAACCAAGGAAAGAGTATGTAAAAAGTAGGGCATTTAGGATCAATGATTTGCGGAATTTCAACTTCATCATTTAAAACACCTTTTTCTTTATCTCTTTTATCAATCCAAGCAAAATAAAAAGGAATCAAGATGGCAATAACTACAACATAGGCAATCACACTATAAATTTGGTAATTTAAAAAAAGCCCTACGACATTATCACTTTGTCCGACCATATCTGCCATATTGATTGAATTTCCATCTTTTGGACCATAATCAAGCGCAATTAAAGAAAGCACACATACAGCTGTAATAGGACGGATTTTAAGTGAGATTAAAACAGGATAAATACATGCTAACAAAAGCAAAAGCAATCCAGCATAGCTAGAAATGACGATTTTTAAAGCCATTCCAACAACAAAAGTTCCACTTAAAATCAAGTATTTATTTTTGATTTTTCCTAAGGGTTTATTTGCTAAAAAAGCAAGTTTTGCTGAAGCATTGATATGTTTCATATAAGCAGCAAAACCTGCCACACTCATGATAATAAGTCCTACTCCAGAAAGCTGACTTTTAAAAGTCGCTGTGATAAAAGCATAACTATCAAGTAAAACATTCAAAAAGCTTGCATGTTCTCTGCTCGGGGCTTTTGGTATAGGTGTTCCTGTGATGTAAAAAGCAAAAATAAGCAAGATAATACCTGAAAGAAAAAATACAAAAATGGGATTGTATTTTTTGAGTATATAATAAGCAACGACAATTACCGCTAAAAGTGTAGAACATATCATAAAAATTGGCATGATTTCTCCTGAATTTACAGCTTATGAATTTAATTTTAGCTAAATTTTTAAATAAAAAATATTTTTTATTTAAAAATTACTTATTTTTTGTATTGCAAAATTAACATATGTATAGTTTGGTTACTGAAAAATTTATATTTACATAAAAAATGATTTTTGTATTATAATTATAAATAAATCATAAATGTCACAAAGGATTTAGTATGGCAAGAATTTTGGCATTCGATATAGGAATAAGCTCTATTGGCTGGGCATTTAGCGAAAATGATGAGTTAAAAGATTGCGGAGTTAGGATTTTTACAAAGGCTGAAAATCCTAAAACAGGAGAATCCCTAGCCTTACCAAGACGCCTTGCAAGAAGTGCTAGAAAACGCCTTGCTAGACGCAAAGCAAGGCTAAATCACTTAAAACATTTAATCGCAAATGAATTTAAGTTAAATTACGAAGATTATCAAAGCTTTGATGAAAGTTTAGCTAAGGCTTATAAAGGCTCTTTAATTAGCCCTTGTGAGTTAAGATTTAGAGCTTTAAACGAGCTTTTAAGTAAGCAAGATTTTGCAAGAGTGATTTTACATATTGCAAAAAGGCGTGGCTATGATGATATTAAAAATAATGGTGATGAAGAAAAAGGCGAGATTTTAAAAGCTATCAAGCAAAATGAAGAAAAATTAGTAAGTTATCAAAGTGTAGGCGAGTATCTTTATAAAGAGTATTTTCAAAAATTCAAAGAAAATTCCAAAGAATTTATAAATGTTAGAAATAAAAAAGAAAGTTATGAACGCTGCATAGCGCAAAGTTTTTTAAAAGACGAATTAAAGCTTATTTTTCAAAAGCAAAGAGAATTTGGCTTTTCTTTCTCAAAGAAATTTGAAGAAGAAGTGCTTAGTGTAGCATTTTATAAAAGGGCTTTAAAAGATTTTTCTCATTTGGTGGGAAATTGTAGTTTTTTTACTGATGAAAAAAGAGCGCCAAAAAATTCGCCCTTAGCTTTTATGTTTGTAGCGCTTACAAGAATTATCAATCTTTTAAACAATCTTAAAAATACTGAAGGAATTTTATATACAAAAGATGATTTAAACACGCTTTTAAATGAAGTTTTAAAAAACGGCACTCTAACTTATAAACAAACAAAAAAGCTTTTGGGCTTAAGTAATGATTATGAGTTTAAAGGAGAAAAAGGAACTTATTTTATTGAGTTTCAAAAATACAAAGAATTTGTAAAAGCCCTAGGTGAGCATAATTTAAGCCAAGATGATTTAAATGAAATAGCAAAAGATATTACCCTTATAAAAGATGAGATTAAACTTAAAAAGGCTTTAGCAAAATATGATTTAAATCAAAATCAAATTGATAGCTTAAGCAAATTGGAATTTAAAGACCATTTAAATATAAGTTTTAAAGCCTTAAAACTTATCACTCCTTTAATGCTTGAAGGTAAAAAATACGATGAAGCTTGCAATGAGCTTAATTTGAAAGTAGCAATTAATGAAGATAAAAAAGACTTTTTACCCGCATTTAATGAAACTTATTACAAAGATGAAGTAATTAATCCTGTGGTTTTAAGGGCGATTAAAGAATATAGAAAGGTCTTAAATGCCTTGCTTAAAAAATATGGTAAAGTGCATAAAATAAACATTGAATTAGCAAGAGAAGTAGGTAAAAATCACAGTCAAAGAGCTAAAATAGAAAAAGAGCAAAACGAAAATTACAAGGCCAAAAAAGACGCCGAACTTGAATGTGAGAAACTAGGCTTAAAAATAAATAGTAAAAATATTTTAAAATTAAGATTATTTAAAGAACAAAAAGAATTTTGTGTTTATAGTGGGGAAAAGATTAAAATTAGTGATTTGCAAGATGAAAAAATGCTTGAAATTGACCATATTTACCCTTATTCTAGAAGTTTTGATGATTCTTATATGAATAAAGTTTTAGTTTTTACCAAGCAAAATCAAGAAAAACTTAATAAAACCCCCTTTGAAACCTTTGGCAATGATAGAGTAAAATGGCAGAAAATTGAAGTTTTAGCAAAAAATTTACCTACTAAAAAGCAAAAAAGAATTTTAGATAAAAACTACAAAGACAAAGAGCAAAAAGACTTTAAAGATAGAAATCTAAACGATACTCGCTACATCGCAAGGCTTGTTTTAAACTATACTAAAGATTATTTAGATTTTTTACCTTTAAGTGATGATGAAAATACAAAATTAAACGACACACAAAAAGGCTCAAAAGTGCATGTAGAAGCAAAAAGCGGTATGCTAACATCCACTTTAAGACACACTTGGGGCTTTAGCACTAAGGATAGAAATAACCATCTTCATCATGCCATCGATGCAGCAATTATTGCTTATGCAAACAACTCTATCGTAAAGGCTTTTTCAGATTTTAAAAAAGAGCAAGAAAGCAACACTGCAGAACTTTATGCAAAAAAAATTAGTGAATTAGATTATAAAAACAAAAGGAAGTTTTTTGAGCCTTTTAGTGGTTTTAGGCAAAAGCTTTTAGATAAAATTGATGAAATTTTTGTCTCAAAACCTGAGAGAAAAAAGCCAAGTGGAGCTTTACATGAAGAAACATTTAGAAAAGAAGAAGAATTCTATCAATCATACGGCGGAAAAGAAGGAGTTTTAAAAGCCCTAGAGCTTGGTAAAATCCGCAAAGTAAATGGTAAAATCGTTAGCAATGGTGATATGTTTAGAGTGGATATTTTTAAACACAAAAAGACAAATAAATTTTATGCTGTGCCAATTTATACCATGGATTTTGCTTTAAAAGTATTACCAAATAAAGCCGTGGTGCAAGGTAAAGTAAAAAGTCAGGTCTTATAAAAGATTGGATTTTAATGGATGAAAATTATGAGTTTTGCTTTTCTTTATACAAAGATAGTTTGATTTTAATTCAAACTAAAGATATGCAAGAGCCAGAACTTGTTTATTATGAAAGGCTAGATAGCTCAAATGCTAGCCTAACTGTTTCAAAACACGATAATAAATTTGAAACGCTAAGCAAAAATCAAAAAATATTGTTTAAAAATGCAAATGAAAAAGAAGTAATCGCAAAAAGCATAGGAATTCAAAATCTAAAAGTATTTGAAAAATACATAGTTTCAGTACTTGGAGAAGTGACAAAGGCTGAGTTTAGACAAAGAGAAGATTTTAAAAAATGAGTTACGATGAAGCTTTTAAAACACTGCTTATTAGCTCTAATGCCAAGCTAAATTTAGAGCTAAATCATCTTGTGATTAAGCAAGATGAAAATGTAGCAAAATTGTTTTTAAAAGATATAAACATCATCGTTTTAGAAAGCTTGCAAGCAAGCCTGAGTTCCGCACTTTTTAACGCTTTTGCAAAGCATAAAATCATCTTGCTAACCTGTGATGAAACTCATAGTATAAATGGTGTTTTTACTCCTTTTTTAGGGCATTTTCAAAGTGCAAAAATCGCAAAAGAGCAAATGAATGTAAGTGCTCAAAAAAAGGCTATTTTATGGCAAAAAATCATTAAAAACAAAATCCTAAATCAAGCCTTTGTTTTGAAAAAACACAATAAAATAGAGCAAAGCAATGAGCTTATAAATTTGGCTAAAAAAGTAACCTTAAATGATAGTAAAAATATTGAAGCTGTTGCGGCGGTGTTGTATTTTAAAACTTTGTTTGGTGCTTCTTTTTCAAGAGATGAGCTTTGCTTTGAAAATTCTGCTTTAAATTATGGCTATGCAATCATTAGGGCTTGTATTATTAGAGCAGTTTGTATCAGTGGACTTTTGCCTTGGCTTGGCATAAAGCACAATAATATTTATAATTCTTTTGCGCTTTGTGATGATTTGATAGAAGTGTTTAGGGCTAGTGTTGATGATTGTGTTTTAGAACTTGTGGGTGAAAGTGAGTTTTTAAACAAAGATGACAAAAGAGCGTTGATTGGTCATTTACAAAGCAAAATCAATTTTGATGGGCAAAATTATCCTTTAAATAGAGCGATAAATCATTATGTGGCAAATTTTAAAAATGCTTTATTGTATGAAGATGAACTAAAGATAGTGAAATTTGATGATTGAAGATAAATTTATGCGTGTGCTTTTGATGTTTGATGTGCCAACTAAAAGTAAAAAAGAGCAAAAACTAGCAAGTAAATTTAGAAACAATCTTATAAAATTAGGTTATTTTATGCTGCAATTTAGCGTTTATATGCGTATTTGCAAGGGTTTAAGTTCCGCAAAAAGTTCTATTGAAAATGTAAAAAAGATTTTGCCACCTTATGGAAATGTAAGGGCTTTAATCATCACTGAAAAGCAGTTTGATAAAATGGAGCTTTTGCTTGGTGGCATAGTTTTTAACGAAAAAGTTAATAACGAAACTAATTTAACGCTTTTTGATATAGATAGTCATGGAGAATTTAAATACAAAAATTCAAATAATGAAGAAATTCAAATAAACAAAAAACAAGAAAAATATCACCAGCAAAATTTATTTGAATTTTAAAAGCGGTTTTAGAGGATTGTAACCCCGCAGAGTCCCGCAAACTCTTTATTTTAGTCCCTTTTTAAATTTCTTATGAGATTATAGCATAATTTTTGCTATTTTTATTAAAAAACCCTGAAATTTTCATTATCTGGTAAATATCTATTTTACCATAAAGAAATTTAAAAAGGGACTAAAACTCGTTCTTATGATGAGTTTATAAAAAATTTATTTTACCATAAAGAAATTTAAAAAGGGACTAAAACTCGTTCTTATGATGAGTTTATAAAAA
>NZ_MJYJ01000063.1:0-12080 GCF_001763255.1 Campylobacter sp. BCW_4338 | reverse complement strand
GTTCTTATGATGAGTTTATAAAAAATTTATTTTACCATAAAGAAATTTAAAAAGGGACTAAAAACCCTAGTGGATTGAAACTCCGCTAGGGCTAATTACTCCACTAAAAGGAGGTTGCAAATTTGAAATTTATTGAAATTTATGGTTGATTAAAATCGAAATAAAATTATTTAAATAATTTTAAGGCATAAAGATAATATCCACTAAACTTTCATTTTCTAACATTTCACATTCTTTTGGCACCACCATAAGGGCAGCTTTATTGTTAAGATTGTTTATAATCGCACTAGAGCCTTCTTTTTTACCTTCAAGATTAGCTAAAATGCGTCCATTTTCAAACTTTATGTTACAAGCGACAAATTCCAAATAAGGTGTTTTTTTCTTGTAGCTTCCTTGTAAGAAGGCTTTGCAAATATAGTCTTTAGGCTGAAGTAACCAAGAGTTTAAAATCTCTCTTGCGTAAAGATTAAACATTACCATAGCCGAGTAAGGAAAACCTGGTAAGGCGATAATGAATTTTTCATTAGCCTTGGCTATTTTGATATGTCTACCTGGTTTTATGTCGGCTTTATCGATGATGATTTCGTATTCTTTGACAGCTTTTTTCAAAAAGTCAAAATCCCCCATAGAAACTCCGCCAGTTGTAACTAAAATATCACAACTTTGCAAAGCACTTTCAAGGGTAGAAAAAGTGGCTTTTTCATCATCTTTTAAAAGAGGAAAAACCCTTGTATCACAATTTAAATTTTTAGCTAAATTAGCTATGGCGATATGATTTGAAGAGCGGATTTGAGCGGGATTTTCTAAGGCTTCTCCTAGATCTTTGATCTCACTTCCACTACTTAAAACTCCTACAATAGGCTTTATAAACACACTAATGTGAAAAAATCCAAGTTCAGCCAAAAGAGCTATTTCGCTATAATTTAACCTTGTGCCTTTTTTGAGTAAAATTTCATCTTTTTTATAGTTTTCTCCTACCGCACGCACGGCAAAAGTTTGGGGAACTTTTTTTTCTATAAAAAGAGTATCATTTTCTACGCGTACATTTTCAACAGGGACTAAAGTATCGCTTCCTTCGCTCATGAGTGAGCCTGTAAAGGTTTTTACACAAGTGCCATTTTGCACGCTAAATTGTGGCATAGTGCCCGCAGGTGTGAGGCCTAAAATTTTTAAAGTTTTATTTTGATCTTCAAATTTGATCGCATAACCATCCATAGCCGAAGTTGGAAATTCAGGCTGATTTTTAGGGGCTTTTATGTCTTGAGCTAAAATGCGTCCTAAACACTCTGTAAGAGCTATTTTTTCAATCTTTTCATAGGTTTTGATATGAGAATGTAAAATTTTTAAACTTTCTTCATAAGACATTAACATTTTTTATCCTTTTAAAAGTCCTGCACCGCAAAGTTTGGTTGATCTTTCTTTGGCATAAATTCTTTCTTTGTTTATCACATCATACTTCCAAATGGGTGCACTTGCTTTAAAATCTTCAACAAATTCATTAAGAAGTTTAAGTCCTAATTTTCTTTGTTTGCTTAAAATTCCTGCAAAATAAGAGCTTTCATGAACCGCCACATCGCCTATAGAGTGAGCAAAAAGCAAGCTAATACCATCAAAATCTACTCTTTTTTGCCACTCATTAAACCATTTTTTTAAAAGCGGTTCATAAATATCAAAACTAAGTGCCTCAATGCCTTCTTCTTCACGCACAATACCACAAAAAGTCAGTAAAGCACCGCAGTTTTTATCCTTGGCAAATTCATACCATTGTCTATAAATTTTAGGAATATCTAAAGAACCTTGATAAAGTGTAAAATGTTTCATTTAACCCCCACAAACTGGCGGTAAAAGTGCTATTTTATCACCATCTTTTAACTTAGTGTTTTCATCAAAAATGATTTCATCGTTTAAAGATACGGCACAAAGTTCTAGCCATTCTTTTAAACTCTCATCTTTTTGCAAAATTTCTTTTAATTCTTTTAAATTTTTTACCTCAAGTTCTAAATTTTCTTTATTTATGGGGCCTAAAAATTCCACTTTTACCATTTTATTCCTTTACTTCTAAATTTCCCATCATTCCTAAATCTTCATGTTCTAAAATATGACAATGATACATTCTAAGCCCTTTAAAATCTTGTTTCATTCTAAGTCTTAATTCTTCATTAGGACGCACATTTATAGTATCTCTTAAGGCTCTAAATTCGGCTTTTTGAACTTTGCCATTGAGTTTTGATGAGATGAGTTCAAATTGCGTGCCATGTATATGGAAAGGATGATCCATATGAGATTTGTTTATCACTATCCAGTCTTCAACTACTCCAAGTTTGGAGCTTAAATCAATGCGTTTTAAATCATAGCTTTTGCCATTGATTAAAAACATAGATGCAAGAGCGATTTTTAATTCGCTTTCACTTTTTCCCATCATACCATGCATTTGCATATGATCTTCACTCATGATTATTTCTTTAAATTCCTTAGGTTCTTCTGAAGGTTTGAAAATTTTTAATTTTTTTGGAAGTTTTACATTTTCTTTTTTTAGGTTAATATTGGCTAGAAATAGGGTATTAGGTTCTTCTTTTACCATCATTTTATCCCTATCATAATAAGCACTTTCTAGCTTAAATTCCCCATCTTTTGGAGCGTCGATTAAAACTTCTACACGAGAAGCAGGACTTAAGAAAAGTTCTTCTTTATAAATAGCTTTTTCTATAAGTCCACCATCAGTACCAACAAGTATAAACTTAGCTCCTTGTATGCGTAAATTTAAATATCTTGCCGCAGTAGCATTATAAATGCGTATGCGTTCGTTTGTGGCGAGTTTGATTTTAGGTTTAAATTGTCCATTGATGAGTACAAATTCTCCTTCTCTACCATTTAGCCAATCATTTAGGTTATTGTTTGGAATTTGAGCGTTTTCATCAAGACGCAAATCGCTAATCATCAAATCTTTTTCTTTTAAATGACTTAAAGCATCTTTTTTTGCTTTGATCACAAAAGCCCCTGCTAAACCCATAAAAACTTGTTTAGAAGCCGTATAATGAGGATGTGGATGATACCAGTAAGTTCCTGCGCTATCTTGAGGAATTTCAAAACGATATATTCTTTCTTCTCCTGCTAAGATAGGATCATGTGGGCTTCCATCTTGATCAGGTGGCACAGGAACGCCATGCCAATGTATAGTTGTAGCTTCTTTGAGTTTATTTTTGACTAAAATTTCAAGTTTATCTCCTTCAAAAACTTCTATTTTTGGAGCAGGCACGAGGCCATTGTAAGTATAAAATAAGGTTTTTTTACCTTTGATAAGCTCTATATGATTTTCTTTGATTTCTAGGGTAGCACGAAAAATATTTTTTTCTTTACTTTCATTTTTGAGTAAAGGCAAGGCTTTTAAAATTTCTCCTTGGGGGAATTGTTTTGGATCTAAAAGCTTTAAATTTTTTGGAGCAAAGTTTATAAAAGAAGTATCTAAGTCATGATTTATAGAATGATTTTTATGCATGGAGTGCATATCGTGCATAGGATTTGCATAGGCTACACCCATACTTGCTAGAGTAAGTGCATTAAATTTTAAAAAATTTCTTCTATTCATTAGTTTTTCCTTTTGCTTGATTTTTTGTATTATAGTCATTATTTTTTTAACTTTAGTAAATATTTATTTTGAAAATTTGGTTTAATTTTGTTATGATTTTAGCAATTTAATCAAGGAAAAATAATGTTTTATGAAAAAATTCAAACTCCAGCTTATATTTTAGAAGAAGATAAATTAAGAAAAAATTGTGAGCTTTTAGCAAGCGTTGGTGAAAAAAGTGGTGCTAAAGTGCTTTTAGCTTTAAAAGGTTTTGCTTTTTCAGGAGCGATGAAAATTGTTGGAGAATACCTAAAAGGTTGTACTTGTAGCGGACTTTGGGAAGCAAAATTTGCTAAAGAATATATGGATAAAGAAATTCATACTTATTCACCTGCTTTTAAAGAAGATGAAATAGGTGAAATAGCCAGTTTATCTCATCATATAGTGTTTAACTCTTTAGCCCAATTTCATAAATTTCAAGCTAAAACACAAAAAAATTCCTTAGGCCTTCGTTGTAATGTTGAATTTTCTCTAGCCCCAAAAGAACTTTACAATCCTTGTGGAAGATACTCAAGACTTGGAATTCGTGCTAAAGATTTTGAAAATGTGGATTTAAATGCTATAGAAGGACTTCATTTTCACGCACTTTGTGAAGAAAGTGCTGATGCTTTAGAAGCAGTTTTAAAGGCTTTTGAAGAGAAATTTGGCAAATGGATAGGGCAAATGAAATGGGTGAATTTTGGAGGAGGACATCACATCACTAAAAAAGGCTATGATGTTGAAAAGCTTATTGCTTTGTGTAAAAATTTCAGTGATAAATATGGCGTGCAAGTTTATCTTGAACCAGGCGAAGCGGTGGGTTGGCAAACAGGAAATTTGGTGGCTAGTGTAGTAGATATCATAGAAAATGAAAAACAAATTGCCATTTTAGATACTTCAAGCGAAGCACATATGCCAGATACTATCATCATGCCTTATACAAGTGAAGTTTTAAATGCTAGAATTTTAGCCACAAGAGAAAATGAAAAAATTTCAGACTTAAAAGAGAACGAATTTTCCTATTTGCTTACTGGAAATACTTGTTTAGCGGGTGATGTAATGGGAGAATACGCCTTTGATAAAAAGCTTAAAATCGGCGATAAAATTGTTTTTTTAGATCAAATTCATTACACCATTGTGAAAAACACAACTTTTAATGGTATAAGACTTCCAAATCTCATGCTTTTAAATGCAAAAAATGAACTTCAAATGATAAGAGAATTTTCTTATAAGGATTATTCTTTAAGAAATTAGTATTATTTATAATTTGCATAAAATGTTAATTTTATTTGGAAGAGAATCAAAGATATAAATTTTATGCAAAGTATTTTATTTTTTCAAATATAAAATCAACTCAAATATCTAATTTTCAATATTTTGGTATGATTTTTTAATATTTTAAATCCTTGTGGAATTTTATTGAAATTCAGTGATTTTTAAATCAAATAGTATTAAGATAAATCGATTTAAAAATCGGCTTTAAAATGAATATTAGGTATATTTTGCATAATATTCATTCAAGCAAAATTTAAAGCTATTTTTGAAAATTTTGAATGCATGGGGGCTTTAATGGATTTGGAAAAATTAAGATTAGCTAGAAGTCTTTATTATCAATGTCTAGGAGAGCTTTTTGTTTTTTCATTTTCTGAAGAAAGATTGTCAAAATTACAAGAGTATTTAAAGACAATGCAAGAATGTTTATTTGATGAAAATTTAAAATCAAATTTTGATATCTTGCTTAAGCATTTAGATGATGAAAATTCTATACAAGCATTTTTTAAAGAATATGATTTGCTTTTTTTAAGTCTTAAAAATAGCATTCCAACGACTTTTTCTTACATGGAAGAAGGTTTTGAAAATTCAAATCCTTTACTTTGCGTGCGTCAAATTTTAGTCAAAAGTAAAATAAGACGCAATGAAAAATTTTTTAAAGAAAGTGAAGATAGTGTTGGATTTTGTTTATTGTTAATGAGTGAATTTTTAAGGCAAAATGAAGATGATTTAGCCAAAGAGCTTTTTGAAAAAGTGATCAATAAAAGCATTGATGAGTTTTTAGGCGATGTTTTCATGAATAAAAATGCGAATTTATATAAGGAAATTGCAAGTATTGCATCGGCTTTTATGGAATTTGAAAGACTTTGCTTTGAAGTGGAAAAACCTGCAAAAATAAATTCTAAAAAAGTGCAAAACGATCTATCGCGTTCAGAATTTTTAAGAAGAGAAGCAAATAAACAAAGGAGGACTCGTGAAAAATCGCAGGGAATTTCTTAAAAAATCCGCTTTTGCCTTAGGGGCTGCTGGAGTGCTTGGTAGCACGACTTTAGCTCTAGCTAAAGATAAAGAAAGAAAAGATTTGGTTAAAGGTAAAAGTAAGAAAAAAGAAGTGCTTTTTCAAAGAAGTGCTAATTGGGAAAATTATTATATAAAGGCTGAGTAATGTCAAGTGTAGGTGAAAATATCAAGCTTACGCGTCGTTCTTTTCTTAAAATGGCAGCACTTTCAAGCTTAGCAACACCGTTGCTTGCTAGAAGTGAAACTTTAAGAGAAGCGAGTGCTGATGAGCTTAAAGAAGCTTATGAAGGTAGTAAAAAAGTAAAAACGGTTTGTACAGCCTGTTCTGTAGGCTGTGGGATTATTGCAGAAGTGCAAAATGGTGTTTGGGTGCGTCAAGAAATCGCTCAAGATCATCCTGTGAGTTCAGGTGGACATTGCTGCAAGGGATCTGATATGATCGATATGGTGCGTTCACATGTGCGTTTAAAATATCCTATGAAAAAAGAAAATGGAGAATGGAAACGCATAAGTTATGAACAAGCTTTAAGTGAGATCGGAGAAAAACTAGCTGCTTATCGTAAAGAAAATCCTGAAAGTGTTATGTTTTTAGGTTCTGCAAAAATGAGCAATGAACAAGCTTATTATGTGCGTAAATTTGCAGCGTTCTTTGGAACAAACAATGTAGATCATCAAGCTAGAATTTGACACAGCGCAACAGTCGCCGGTGTGGCGAATACATTTGGTTATGGCGCTATGACAAACCATCTTGGAGACATTCAAAGAAGTAAATGTATCATTATCATTGGGGCAAATCCAGCGGTAAATCATCCTGTGGGTTTTAGACATTTCTTAAAAGCAAAAGAAAAAGGTGCAAAGCTTATCGTTGTAGATCCTAGATTTACAAAAAGTGCGGCAAAAGCGGATATTTATGCAAGAATTCGTCCAGGAACTGACATTGCTTTCATGTATGGAATGCTAAAAATCATCTTTGATGAAGGCTTAGAAGATACAAAATATCTTGATGAAAGAGTTTTTGGAATTGATAAAATTCGTGAAGAAGCAGCAAAATGGACAGCTGAAGAAGTAGAAAATGTTACGGGAATTTCTAAAGAACTTTTGGTGCAAATCACTCACGAAGTAGCTAAAAACAAACCAACTACGCTTATTTGGGCTATGGGTTTAACTCAACATACTGTAGGAACTTCAAATACACGTTTAGCACCTATTGTGCAAATGGTACTTGGAAATATAGGTAAATTTGGTGGCGGAGTTAATATCTTACGCGGACACGATAATGTTCAAGGTGCTTCGGATATGGCTTGTTTGAGTGAAAATTTACCTGGTTATTATCCTTTAAATGAAGCGACTTGGAGATACTATGCCAAAATTTGGGGTGTGGATTATGAATGGCTTTTAGGAAATTTTGTAAGTAAAGATTGGATGCATAAAACCGGACTTTCACTTGCTAGATGGTGGGCAGCAGCTTTAAATGGAAAAGATGGAAATGATGCTATCGATAATGCAGGAACGCCTTTAAAAGCTTTAGTAGTTATGGGAAATGGTATCACTTCAACCGCACAACAAGTAAAAGTTAAAGAAGGTTTGGAAGCTTTAGAGCTTTTAGTTTTGGCTGATCCTTTTGTAAATGAAGCAGGGATTATCGCAGAAAGAAAAGATGGGATTTATCTTTTACCTGCAGCAACACAGTTTGAAACAAGCGGAAGTGTAACAGCTACAAATCGTAGTGGACAATGGAGATTTAAGGTTGTAGATCCACTTTATGAAAGCATGGAAGATCAAGAAATTTTATTTGAGCTTTCTAAAAAATTAGGTTTTTATGAAGACTTTACCAAGACTTTACGCGATGAAAAAGGTGAGATCGTTTGGCCTGAAAATGCAACAAGAGAAATTGCAAAAGCAGTTAGAAGTATAGGGCTTAATGGTTGGAGTCCTGAAAGGCTTAAAAAACATACTTTATACTGGGATAAATTTGATGAGGTAACTTTAGAAGGAAAAGACGAAGTTGCTGGCGAGTATTACGGGCTTCCTTGGCCTTGTTGGAGTGATAAGCATCCAGGTTCTCCTGTGCTTTATAATACCGACATTGAAGTAGCAAAAGGTGGTATGGGCTTTAGAAACAATTTTGGACTTGAGTATGAAGGAGAGAGTTTACTTGCTAAAAATGCGCCTTTAAATTCGCCTATTGATACAGGTTATCCACAAATTACTAAAGATAATATAGAAAAAGTTTTAGGCATTACTTTAAGTGCTCAAGAAAAAGAAAAAATGGGATCAACTTGGTCTTATGATGATAGCAATATCATAGCAACTAAATGTATAGAAAAAGGCATAGTTCCTTATGGAAATGCTAAAGCTAGAGCTGTAGTTTGGACTTTTAAAGATAAAATTCCACTCCACCGTGAGCCTTTACATTCTCCAAGAAACGATTTGGTGCAAAAATATCCAAGTTTTGAAGATCAAAAAGCACTTTATCGCGTGGATACTAAATTTGTTTCTGTACAACAAGCTAAGGATTATTCTAAAGAATTCCCGCTTAATCTTGTTACCGCAAGACTTGTGAATTTAAATGGTGCAGGTATGGAAAATAGAGCGTCTATGTATCTAACGCGTTTAACACCTGAAATGTTTTGTGAGATCAATCCTGAATTAGCAAAAGAGCAAGACATTAAAGCAGGAGATATGATTTGGGTACATTCTCCAGAAGGCACTAAAATTCATGTAAGAGTGAAGGTTAATCCAGGTGTAGCAAAAGATATGATTTTCTTGCCTTTCCATTTTACAGGAGTTATGCAAGGCGTGGATTTAACGCACAATTTCCCAGAAGGAACTAAGCCTTATGCAAGCGGAGAAAGTGCTAATACGGTAACAAATTATGGTTATGATATCATGTGTCAGATTCCAGAGACTAAAGGTGGGCTTTGTAGAATCAGTAAGGATGGAAAATGAGTAAGGTAAATTTTGCAAATTTAGAAAAAGAACGCTTGAAATTCTTTTGTGATAATGAGCGTTGTATTGATTGTAATGGTTGTGCGGTAGCTTGTGATGAAGCACATGAGCTTCCTATTCATATTCGCCGCCGCCGTGTGATTACTTTAAATGAAGGAATTCAAGGAAAAGAAGTTTCAACTTCTATTTCTTGTATGCATTGTGATGATGCTCCTTGTTCTATCGTTTGTCCTGTGGATTGTTTTTACATCCGTGCTGATGGTATTGTTTTGCACGATAAAGAAATTTGCATAGGTTGTGGATATTGTCTTTATGCTTGTCCTTTTGGTGCACCACAATTTCCAAAAGATAGTGTTTTTGGAAATAAAGGCATTATGGATAAATGTACTATGTGTGCAGGTGGCCCTGAAGCAACGAATTCAGAAAAAGAAAGAGAACTTTATGGTCAAAATCGTATCGCAGAAGGAAAAGTTCCTGTATGTGCTGCGATGTGTTCGACAAAAGCACTTTTAGTAGGTGAAAGTTCTAAAATAGAAGAGATTTATCATAATAGACTTATGAATAGAAATTATGGCATTCCAAATCCTTCAGAAAGTTTGGAGTGGAAGATTGCTTACACAGGAAAGGAACGCTTATGAGAAAAGTATTTGTAACGCTTTTGTTAAGCGTGGTAAGTTTATTTGCTTATGGTAGCGAGAGAATGGGACAAGATACTCAAATTTGGGATTTTCATCGTATTACAAATATCCCAAATTATGATACTTTTGGCAAACTTTGGACAACTTTGCAAGGTGAATATATAGCTACTATAGCTTTAATCGCTGTTATTGCGGTATTATCTGCATTTGCTTTGCATTATATGGTTATAGGACCTAAGCAATTTTCACACGATGGAAAGAAAATTTATGCTTTTACATTATTTGAAAGACTTTTTCATTTTATCGCGGCAATTTCTTGGGTGATTTTAGTGCCAACTGGTTTTGTGATGATGTTTGGGGCGACTTTTGGAGGCGGACTTTTTGTAAGGGTTTGTAAAAATTTACATGCTTTTGCAACGGTTTTATTTATCATCTCTATAATCCCTATGTTTTTATGGTGGATTAAAAGAATGCTTCCTGCAAGTTATGATATCAGATGGATGATGATAGTAGGTGGTTATTTAAGCAAAGTAAAACGTCCTGTACCTGCAGGTAAGTTTAATTTTGGTCAAAAATCTTGGTATTATATAGCTGTATTTGGTGGATTTTTGATGATAATTACAGGTGGATTTATGTATTTTCTTGATTTTAATTCCACGGCAATTCAAGGTCTTTTTGGTTTAACTCAAATTGAACTTTTAAGAATTTCAGCTATAGTGCATAATTTCTTGGGTATAGTGTGTGCAGTGTTTTTTGGCGTGCATATTTATATGGCAGTATTTGCAATCAAAGGCAGTATCCATTCTATGATTAGTGGTTATAAAGAAGAAGAAGAGGTTTATATTTTACATTCTTATTGGTATAAAGAATTAAGCAATAAAAAGCAAATTGAACCTAGTTTTTCTTATGATCCTAATGTGAAAATTTAATTTTTTATCAATCTCTCTTAGTTTAAGAGAGATTTTTAAATTTAAATATTTATAAAATTCTTATACTTAAATTCGATATTTTATATTAAGGACTTTTTTTCATTAATAAAATAAGTTTAATTAAATTAGATTTTTATTTTGGGGTGAGATTTGATCTAGGCTAAACTCTCTACCAAAGCCTAGTAAGAATTTGTGTTTAAAGATTGACTAAGTAAGGTTTTAACATATTTTATTGTTTGATTAAATTAGCTATAAGAATAAGAACAATTAAAGCAATTATAAATATTGTTCTTTAATCATTCTAATCTCCATAAACACTAGGTTTTTTAAACTTTAGCATTTTTTATCTTTTTTTATTAAGGAATATTATTAATTTTTAAGATGTTTTTAAATTTAGTCAAAGTAAAAGTGATTAAAAATATTTTAAAATAAATTTATTTCTAATTTAATTTCTTAAAAACATTTACATTTTAATCTACACTGCGTAGTAAAAAAGCGTGTTTGTTATATCTCTTTTAATCCTATGCACGGCAGAGATTGCCGTACTATATAGGTTAAAACTTTTAAATTCTTGTGTTTTAACAAGAATTTCGTTGTAAAGAATTCTCAAAAAGTTTAAGATTAAAATTTATACTTAAGTCCTACTTGACCACTTAAGTAAGTTTCATTTTTATTATCTACTTTACCTGCTAGTATTTGTTTAGCACCAAAGCCAAGATTCATACTGAGTTGATTTGTAAAATCTACATTACCCCCTACGATAATTTGTCCGTATGTTTTTTTCTTGTTGTTAGCTTCTACACTAGTAAAGAAAGCATTATTTATAGCTAAATTAGCTGTGTAATCATCACCATTATTGATAACAAATTGTTCTATTTTTGGAGTTACAAAAATATAAGAGTTTTCATTCATATATTTTCTAAATTCAGCACCCACTTCAACACTTACAGAATTGTTTTTCATAGAATCAATATCTTTAGCAATAGCACCATTTTCTGTATGAGATGGAGTATAACTAAAATAATAATTTATCCCTGCAAAAGGTTTAATAAATAAAGTATTATCACTAAAGTCAAACACACGACCTACATTAGCACTAAATCCTAAGAATTTGCTTGTATAATCTGAGTTATATGCACCATCTGTTTGAATATTGTCTTGTTTAGTTGGAGAAACTTGAGCATAAGCTTTAAGATTAAGTTCCCATTGTGGAGCTATATTGATAGTAGAATACATACCTAATTGGAAGTTATCGCTTTTTTGTTCTAAATTATTGTCTTTGATTTTAGCATTTGCATAAGTAAAATAAGCACCCCATAAAATATTATCATTAGCTTGTTTATCTACCCCTACGGTAGCACCATACATTGCACCACTATCTCCATCGATAATGTTAGCATCACCAAAAGCATTAGCCCAAATACTATTGGTATATTCATTTACATAGCTTGGTCTCATATCACTATCTAAAGCAGCAAATTTAAGGCCATTCATTTTAGAAGCATAAGTTCCAAAAGGATTGTTTAGCATTGCTACACGAGAACCTATAGAAACATCATTAGAAATATTCATAGTGGTATTTACTGCACTAGAAGCTGAATTGAGATTAGATACAGATTTACCTGTATTGTCTGTGTCTTTTTTGATTTGTAGGGCTAGTTTTACACC
>NZ_MJYJ01000062.1:2183-18963 GCF_001763255.1 Campylobacter sp. BCW_4338 | reverse complement strand
GCTTTTAGCTAAACTCTCAAAAACAGGTAAAAAATCCTTATCAAATCCGCTAATTTCAATTTTTATAGCCATTTATATCCTTTCTTATATAATTTTTATTTTTATTATACCATAAAGGGTTTTGTTGTAAAATTGGAAAAAACTTTTTTTATATATAAAATTACATAAATAAGACAATCAAAATACAATATAAAAGATTAAAGAATAGTAAAAACGGTTTTTTAAAAAAACTAATATAAATATATGGCTAATTATATAATTAATCCTCCTCTAAGCCATCATTAATTCCTGCTTCTGCAAGTTCAAGCTGTTCTTTTTGATACACTTTATCATCTTTAAAGGCTTCAAAACTTTTTTCCCATAAAACCTTTCTTTGCTCTATATATTCTTGATCTTTACACATATTAATCCTTTTTATTTATCAGGTTTAAAACCACTATCTAAAATTATTTTTGTCATTGCACCTTTAAGTTTATCAAAACGATTTAAAGCTTGCATATTACTAACTCTAAGCAATCTTATTTTATCATCTTTTTTATAAAACACTTTAAAAACTTCATCACTTTGTTTGTGTTTTACCATATCATCTAAACCACATTTTTCTATAAACTCACAATCTTTAGCAAATAAATCTTGTTTATAAGCATTTGATGAATGGGGATCACAAGAATGAACATCAATAATATAATCTTGTATATTTTTTTGCATAGCAAATCCTTTAAAAAATAGTATAAATTTTTATTTTTAGAATGACTTAAAATCTTTTTTTAATTTTTATAAATATTAAGGATATTATTTTTTTATATTATGTTGATGATCTTTTTTATCAAAGTCATAAAATGTAACAAATATGGCTACGGCTATTGCAAAAGCTAAAATAATATGAATGAGATAAATCCATATTGTTTACTTTGTAATATGTTATTTTAACATATAAATTATAACAAAAAAGAAAAAAAATAAAATGAAAATAATAAGAAATTGATTTTTTATTATTTATTATGATAATCTTATTTGAGTACTTTTAAAAAGCTTAGAGTATAAAGTGTTGTGATGTAGCTTTTAAAAAGAAGAATAAAAACAAAGAAGCAGAAAACGCCCTTATAAAAATTATTAATTATATTCACTAACCATAGATGTAATAAAAAATATTGAGTAAAATATAATCAAAACAAATTTCTATTTATTTTTATAAAAACTGCATTTTTAAATTTGCTATGTTATAATTAAAAAAAGGTTGTATAAATATGAAAAATTATTATATTTCAGAAGGTGTAAAAGCTTTATTTTCTATCTATTTTAAAGATCAAACTGAAGAAAATTTCATTAAAGCTCTTAACGAATTTGCTAAAGAAAGTCAAATAAATTCTCAAGAAATAAAAGACAAATCTTTTAGAGAATTTAAAGAAGCCATTTCTAAATTACCAACTATAGATCTTTTGAATACTAGATTTGATAAGCTTGAATATTCAATAGGTGCTAAACTTGATAAGCTTGAAGATTCAGTTGATAAGCTTGAATATTCAATAGGTGCTAAACTTGATAAGCCTGAAGATTCAGTATGTGCTAAACTTGATAAGCTTGAAAACAAACTAGATAGTTTTAAAAGAGAAGTTAGAACATATGTAATTATTCTTGCTGCTTTAATGTTTATTTTACAGCCTACAATTTTTGATTTAATTTTGTCTATCTTTAAATCATTTCTAAGACAATAAGGTTTTTAGTTTTCACTTTCGTTAGTGTGTTTATCATTGAGATAATGAGCTACTAAAACCAATGTACCAAAAACGAAAGTGATAGCACCAATTAAAATAGCTATATTATAACCATCCATTTTTTCTCCTTTTTTTCAAAAAAGTTCAATCTTTAAGAAAGATTGATGATAATGCAACTACCGTTAAAATTAGCAAACTTTCGATGAGAATAATAAAAGCTCTACTATCGCCTGTTTGTAAACCATAAAGACTATTTATAAACAATCCTATGCCAATAGATTCCATGAATATTAAGATTGCTTTTGTGGGTATTTTTGTAAATATTACTATTTTTTTGAAAAAATCCTTCTTTTTTCTCCTTATCTTATAACAAAAAAATGCTAAAAGTCAAGGGATAAAATATCCCACCTTAGGGTTAAGTTACACTAGATTGTTTCTAGTGTGAGAATATTATTTTAAATGTTTTACCATAAAGTCCATTATTGCCCAAACACTTGAAATTATAGTGGCAATGCTAACAACACAAGCTCCTAGCCAATAGATTCCTTGCTGTTTTAATGAACTTTCCATTCGTTTGATTTCAGCTTCAAGTCCTTTAGTCTCAGATTGGAATAAATCCTTGCTAACCAACTCATTTCTTATTTACTCAATGGCTTCTTGCTTTAAATTCCCAAAATTAAGCCTTTGCGTTGTTGCTCTATCATTAGCAAATTCTTCAAAAGCTTGAATGAGCTTTTTAGCTTGATCAGTATCTGAAAAAATACTTTTCAATAATGCTTTAAAGCTCTCATTGAGTGTAATTTCTTTTTTCATGGCATATCCTTGCATACTAACTCCTAAATTATAACATATTTTCATGTGCGCTCTTAGGCTACATTTCCAATTTGCTTCCACCATGTTTTTTTCTCAGAGTGAAATCTATAACCTAATTGCTTGATTTTTTCATTTAAACCATAGGTATTTCCTACAATCCAATAATAACCATCTTCATTTTTCACTTCGAGTCCCAAAGATAACAAAACTTGTCTTTCATCTTCGCTAAAAGTTGTAGCGTTTGATTGTGAAAAGTTTTGTGAGAAATCAACTTTCTTTTTGTTTTCATGAGTATTGTTTTGGTAAGCTTCAATATCGATAACAATATTGCTAGTTTCAGTCATTCCAACACCCATTTCTTCAGTAGAATATAATCCACTAAGTTGGAATTTTACCACTAGCCCAAGTATTTATTGTAGAAGCAAAGACATCTAATTGTCTTCCTAATTCAGTTTGAGTAGTGTTTAACTCTTTACAAACTTCTTTAATAATATTTTCTTTCTCTTCTGTCATGCTAATCCTTTATTTTAGATTAATATTTTTTAGTAATAATTTTTTCATTACTTTTCAGAAATGAAAGGATTTGGCTCATTTTTTGAGTTTCCCTGTCTTAGTGCAGGATTATTATATTTTCTACTATTTTATTTTTAAGCATTTCAAAATCTTTGTCATTGATTTTTCCTATGTAAGTTTTTATCCTTTTAGTATCAAAAACTCTCATTTGTCCTAAAAGTGCAACTTGTAAAGTGCCTTTATTGTCCTTAAATTTGTGAAATAAAAAGCCTTTTTTGTTTTTAGTCTTAGAACTTAAAGGTGCGCCTAAAAATGTGCCATTATAAAAACTATTTATTACCAAAACAGGACGCGTAAAAAACTCATTTTTACCTTAAACTTCAGCACCGATATTTAAACCAATGCTAAGCCAATAAATCTTTTTTTTTACACTAACTTTTCTGATTAATTTTACTTTGTTTAAGCTCTTTTTTCGTTCGTTCCAGCTGTCAAATTGCACTTCGTTCGTTTTATTCCTTTATATCTTTTGGCATAATGCTATGTAATGCCGTAAGCAGAAGTTTTATCTTTAAATATTTCTTTTCTATATTTTTCTAAGTTTTTTCATTGTTTTTCCTGTCTTTTTAAAAGATTTGTTTTTCAACTAATTTTCTCTTTCTTTTTTTAATTTATTGGTATTTTGGTTTATGATTTATATAAAAAGCAAGATCCTTATTATAACAGTTCCATTTTTTAAATAGCGAAAAATGAAAGAAGTGATAAAGATTTTGAGATTTTTCCATGTATAAAATAAGGCAGATTTTTATTTTATCAATAGCAATTATTATTAAAAAAAATAGCAGAAAATTTCATTTGCCTATATTAATGTAACTTTTTATTACAATCAGCATTTTCAAAAAACTTTATCATTATTTCAGCCTAAATTTTATCATTTAAAATTAAACTTGATATAAATCTTTTCGTATACTTTGCTCGCTCGATTTAAATATATAAAAGCATAATATTGAATAACCTCTTTTAATACTATGTAATTTTAAACAAGGCATGGTTTTTGATAAAATTTTTAGATGAAAAAATCTACAAGCTTGATTGTTTTATTGATTAATTCCAAAACAAGAACTAAAAATTAACAATCTTAGTCTATTAAAATTCTTTTTATACAATTAAAAAATAATTATTATATACAAATGTGAAAATATGGATAATACGCAAAAATATGCAGCTATAGATCTTAAGTCATTTTATGCTTCTGTTGAATGCATTTTAAGAAAATTAGATCCTCTAAATACCAATCTTGTAGTTGCGGATGAAAGTAGAACTGAAAAAACAATATGTCTTGCGGTATCTCCCGCATTAAGATCTTATAATATATCAGGCAGATTAAGACTATTTGAACTAATACAAAAAGTAAAAACAATCAATTACAAGCGCTTAAAAATTGCTAAATATTTCAGTGCAAAATCATACAATCATCTTGAACTAATAAATAATCCCAATTTAGAGCTTGATTACATTGTCGCAAAACCTAGGATGTCAACATATATAGACTATAGTTCTAAAATCTACAGTATTTATTTAAAGTATTTTGATCCAAAAGACATTCATATTTACTCCATTGATGAAGTATTTATTGATTTAACTCCTTATATCAAACATTATAAGCTATCTGCTGACAAACTCATTGAAAACATATTATTTGAAATTTTAAAAACAACTCAAATAACAGCAACTGCGGGAATAGGAACAAATCTTTACTTAGCAAAAATTGCAATGGATATATTAGCCAAAAAACAAAATATTAATAAAGATGGACTTTGCATAGGGTATTTGGATGAAATGCTTTATAGAAGAAAATTATGGCAACACACGCCCATAAATGATTTTTGGCGTATAGGCAAAGGATATGCAACAAAACTAAAAAGCATAGGCATTAACAATATGGGAGATTTAGCAAGATACTCTCTTAATAACGAGGATAAACTTTATCAAATTTTTGGAGTAAATGCTGAGTTATTAATCGATCATGCTTGGGGGTTTGAAAGCTGTACAATGCACAAGCTATTAAAGAATATAAAAGCAAACATATCTCTAAGGTAATGGCTAAGGTTTTGCCTAAACCTTATAGTTTTAAAAAAGCTAGAGATATGCTTAAAGAAATCGTCGATCATATGGTTCTTGAGCTAATTGAGCAAAATTTAACATGCAATCAAATCATTTTAGATGTACAATATGATAAAGAAAGCTTAGAAAAGGTACAAAGCTACAATGGTCCAATGAGCAAAGATTCCTATGGAAGATCTATTCCAAAAAATGCACATTCAACAATCAATTTGGATTACCACAGCTCTTCCTTGGAAACTATTTGCAATAAAGGTTTAGAATTGTTTGATTTAATAGTTAATGCTGATTTTTTAATTAGAAAAATAAGTCTTACTCTTAATAATGTTGTAAAAAATGACACGATAAAAAAATTAAAGAACCCAGTCTTTTTACTGACTTAGAACAGAAGGAAAATAAAAATTTTATAAAAGAAGAGAAATTACAAAAAGCTAGACTCGCGATTGTTCACAAATATGGAAAAAAATCTATTTTTAAAGCCTCGAGTCTTGAAAATGGCTTAAAAATTAATTCGCAAATAGGAGGACACAATGCCTAATAACCAAGATGATATTATTAATATTAAATACAAAAAATCTACAAAATATCCTCTTATGCCATTAGAAAAAAGAGCGGCACAGTTTGCTCCATTTTCAGTGCTTAAAGGATTTGATGAAGCAATTGAAAAAAAGAAAAAAGAAGTGGAAAGAAAGCTTGAAAAGTCTATCTATATAAACGAGTAATCATGTTTTTATGAGAAAAAATATTTTAGATATAAAAATCAATTAAAAACAAGTAAAAAAATAAGTATTTTTTTAATAGTGTATTTTTTATACCACTTTTATCTCTATATATTTTAGACTTAAAATAAAATTAATTAAAATTAGTATTAAAATTTTATCTTTTTTTCTGTGAATTTTCATATAAAAAATATTGTTTTTTATATGATTAAAAAAATAAAAAAATTATCTTGTACTTTTCACGAGCAAAAATTCAAAGAGAAAATTACAGCAAAACTATATTTATTTTGATTTATTTTTTTGTTTTTTTTATCTATCATTTTTTATTTTTATTTTTATTTTTATTTTTTTACCTATCTTTACTCTAAAATTTTTGTAAATTTTTCAATTAAAAAATACTCCAAATCCAAACCCACAAAAAGACAAAAATAGTTTTAATTAAGCATTAAAAAGTCTAGCCTTAAGCAATGACATTTTTATACCTACCCTAAAGTAAAGAATGCCTATTTTTAGGGACTTTATAACATAGCTTATTGCGATTTGTCTTTTTTTTAAAAAATACACCCAAAAAATTTTTATACCTAACATTCATTAATTTCGTTAATAATATTGCCATTTTTGTACCTAACCTAAAGTATTTTTAGCCCCTGAAATAGAAAAGTATTCTTCTCACCCTTTATCACCTCATTTATTCCCCTTCTTTATCCGCTACATTTCATTGAATAATTTTCATCATTTATCCCCTCATTTATCACCCCCTTTATACCCCATCTCCCATTCCTCCCTATCTTGCATTCTACGCATTCAAATCTCATCTTAACGCTATCCTTAACACAAATCCTTATAGCCTTTATACTCATTCTTTCTCTCATTTATCACCTCATTTATTCCCTCATTTATTCCCTTATTTATCACCTCATTCTTTCTCTCATTCTCTCCCTATCTTTGCCATTTTTTAAACATATTTCTAGTATAAACTTTCCCTGATATATAAAAATACTCATTTCATACCCAAGTTAAATAAAAATACGGTTTAATTTCATAAAGCACTAAAAACACAGGAGAAAACTTATGTCTAAAACTAATACACGCCCAAGCGAAAAAACAAAATGCACAAAGTCATAGAAACTTGGTTTACCAAAATATACCTAAACAAAATAATCCACAAAGAGAAAAACGACAAATTATTTGTCAATATAACTAGCTGTCTAGCATTCATACTCTCAATCTACGGCAAAACTGAAGAAAACAAAAGCAAAATGACACCTGCTGTTATGTCTTATATCAAAAAAAACAAAAAACACTTTTATTGCCAAACTAAAAAGAGTTAAAAACCATGAGAGCATTATCGATTTATAAGCCAAATACTCAAAGCTTGATATAGTTTCAGCCTATCAGTTTTTAACTCTCAAAGACAAATTCAAAATCACCAAATCAGAAATCCAAGATTTTGAAACACTAATCGATATTCTTTCAAAAAACACCCAAAAATCAAAAAAATAACCCTAAAACGATAAAAACCATTAAAAAAATCATTTTGCCTTTTAAAGGCTAATTCTGTCATTTTAAACCCTATATCCATTCAAGATACCCACTTGCAATCAAAAAAACACAAAAAAACCTACAAAAATCGCAACACAAAACAAAAACCACAGCCCATTTCAAAACTGCAAAGCATTTTTGAAAATTCGCAAGAACTTCTAAAATAAGCCCTAGCTCTCATATTATCGCTATAAATCAAGCACAATCAAAAATACACGCCATGAAGAAAATTTTGCAGTTTTTAGCTCTAAAGTCTATTTTTGCCAAAAATCTTACACAATAACTCGATTATCAACAATGCTTAAAAACCTACAAAATAGATATTTTAAAAGCTTTTTACAAATCGCAAAATGTCGGTAAAACATTAGCATAATTTGCCTACAACAATAAGATTTAAACGCCTATATTTAGGCTATATTATTGCATTATGCTCATTGGCTCAACTTTTTACATTTTTTTCAAAAAAAGCAAAAGAGCCTAAAAATAAGGGTTTTAGCATAATAAGCCCTGAATATTGATATTTTATTTTTTTTATTACACTTTTTAGTATATTTTTTCAACAATAAAAATTAAATTAATATTAAAAACCCTATAAAATAGTATTTTAAACAAACTCTTTTTTGTAGTTAAGTTGTAATAAAGTTGCACTCAAGTTATAGTAAAAATAACATTAACTACATATTAACTACACTTTTACTTCAAAAAACATGCAAATTTTCACATTTTTGTAGTTAAAGTGTAGTGAAAGTGTAATAAAGTTGAACTCAAGTTGTAGTTATGTTGTAGTAAAAGTGTAGTGAAGTTGAAATAAAAATTACATAAACATAAACTATACTTGAAGTAAAGTTGTATCACATATTGAAACAAAATTACATATTGCTTGAAAACAACTTGTAATATATGTATTTTATTTAGTTGATTTGCAATTAACTCGCAACAACTTATATTTTAACTCCAACAGGAAAAGTAATAGGCACTCCTATTGAAGGAGCGGTTGATTCTGACATACTTTTTGGACTATTGAAAGGTTTAGAAGATTATAAGAAAGGACAATTAGGTTTTTAGCGTGGAAAAAAACATAGAAAAATTAATTTTAGAAGCCTATGAAGATAGTAAAACTAAATTTGACCATGTTACTACAGGACATATCAGTCAATATTTGAAAAGAAAATATGATTTAAAAATCAATTGTAGTAAGGCATTAATAGAAGCAGGCTTTGATCTTGAAAAAGATGAAAACGAACCTTCTTTAGTTTATGTTAAAAAAGCTACCACAAGAAACAAGACTTCAAATCGTGATCAAATTCAAAACAAAGTTGAAGAGAAACCTTTGTTGTTTCAATTTGCCTATTTTCCCAATTTTCTAAATACACTCCAAGAGCTTTCTAATATAGCTCAAAAAGAATTTTGGGGAAATGGAAATAATATTTTATTTTCTTATCTATTTAAATATTTTGAGTTCATTTATGAAAATAAAAGCTATCCTGATATTATTACTTATAATAAAGACAAAACAAAGGCATGTTTCAATACAGGTTTGTATAGTACAGGTGTTTTTCCAATATTTGCATGCTTTGAAAAGCAGGAAAATGGAGGATATATTTTTAGAAAATTTTGTTCTAATGGAGATAGAGTTTTAGATGATTTAGAAATACCTAAATCTTTAAGCGATTATGATACATTCAAAAATGAAATCATTTTTGACAGTAAATTGGATTTTAGGGTAAATCATTTGCATCTTTTTGAGAGAAAAGAGCGATTACCTGAAATTGTGAAAAAACTAAATGATAGGTTCATAGGACACATTATTAATGGTGAATTGAAAATTATCAAAGATAATTATAATCTTCAAAAGATGATTATTCCTGCAGCTTATAAGCAAAGAGTAGTTTTGTACATTCCTTTGAAACTTCAAGAAGAATCAGTTGATACGATAGTTGTAGTTGAAAAAGAAGAGGTAAAAAACGAACAGTATTACGCCGTGAGAACTATACTAAATCCGCATGATAATATTTACAAAACCGCAAGAGTTCTTTCAATAGTTGAATCTGAATGGGTAAAAAACACTATTTGAAAGTGAAAACATTGATAAAATAGGCTTTTTAGATAAGTCTATTTTATCATGTAATTTTATTTCCAAAAAAAGAAATGGAAAGAAAGCTTGAAAAAAGTACTTACAAGTGTGAATAATAATATTTTTTGTAAAAATTTGATATGATTTAAGAATATTAATCCAATATTAGAGAAATTCATGCCAACAGAACAAACCGATCTTGAATATTTGTTTTCTAAAGAAAGATTAGAATCTTATAATAATATTTACGAACATTTTGATAATTTAAAAATGATTGCAAGCATAACAACAAAAATAGCAATACTTGAACTAGTATTAAGAAATTTACTAGATAAACATATGAAAGAAAAAGATTTAGAATGGTTAAGAAATTATAACGAAGAAAACATCAAACAAAAAATAATTAAATTGCAAAACAAAGAAATATTAGATAACAATCAACTCATTTCAAGAATTTCTTCAGGAGATGTAATATTTATAATTAAGCTAGAACACTTAGAGGCAAAAATAATTAATTCTTCTAATATAAATTTTAAAAAATATTATGCACACAACAAAGAATATTACTTTCACTATGTAAATAATAAAAAATATAAAAATAGTTTTAGCAATATAGAAAAAGCAAATATTGTTCTTAACCTTTTACTCACAATCAGAAATAGAAGTTTTCACTGGGAAAATTTATATAAAACAAAAATAACAAATCAAAAGGCTTTAGCTCCTAGAATCACCACAAAATCACATAATACCTTTATAGGCGTTATGCCAAATAAAATCAATGCTTTTTTAAGTGATTTAATAGAGAGTTTTGAAAAAGATTTGAATAGCTACTTAAAATAGTATTTAAGATGGGCGATCTCGATCCGCCCTTATAATGATTTTAAATTATATCATACAATAAAAAAATTGTCAATTTAGTTTATATTTAGTATTGCTCTAAAATGTTGATTGTATAATAACATAATATTTAGATTTTCGTTTTAAAGGAGTGCAAATGAGTGATACTATATTTTAGATATTTTATTAGAGAAGTACAATAATGCTAAATATAAAAAAGTCGGAAACTGTATTAAACTTCGTTATCAATATCACGATATAAATGTGAATTTATATTTTGATGATTATGATAAAAATTATCCTTCAACTTCTATAATATTAGCAATGGATAAATCTTACTATATTACTTCTTTTAATGTGGATAATTTCGATGGAAAAAATCAATATTTAGATAAAATTCCAGATCCTATACTTAATCTTATTAAAGATGAGAATAACAAATTAACTTCATTTTATAATGAGATGAGAAAGCGTATCAAAGAAGATAATTTCCAAAACATTAGTTACAGCAGTGACATAGTGTTTAATAATACTATACAATATAATAAAAATAAAGAAAATGGTAATCCATTTTTTCATTATATTAGAGCAGTAGTAATGACACCTGAACATTTTAAAAAATTATTCCATAGTATGAATATTTCAAAAGAAATTCTCATGAAAATTCAACAAGCAGGATTTACCATTGTAACTACAAACGACCCCAATAAAAGAAAAAATTTTTATGAGAAACTAAAAAGTAAAGAAATTTTTATAGAAGTTTTACAATAGAACATATTAACGATAAAGACTTTGCAAGAACAAATAGCCGAAAGCCACACCTCTTTCGGTTAAGTGTTTTTTGTTACAATTGTATTAAGCTTAGACTAAGTGTGGTTTTTATAGAATTTTCAACGGTTTTTTAAGTGAGATAATCAACAAGCTTGATTATCTCGTTAATTAATTCTAAGACAAGAACTAAAAAATCAATGACTACTCATCATGTCTCCTTCTTATAACCGAAAGAGTAGCCATGCTTAATACGCTTTAATTATAGTATTTTTGAATGAATAAGTTTTAATGTTTTATATGAAAATTTGAGTGTTATCTCAATTCTTTCCTATAATTTGTTTTTTCTTCATCATTATGAAAAACCATTGTTTCAATACAATTTTCTTTACAAAATTGTTTTATTTCATAATTATTGTTTGTTTCATAGAATTTAACAAGATGGGTAAAAAACTCATTCATATCATTCTTAGCAATTGCCAAAATACCGAATCCATTTTCAATTAAAATTTTATTAGCAATTAGCATTGAAGTTCTTTTATTTCCATCAAAAAATAATTGACTTCTCATAAGATATAGCATCAAATCCAATGCTACTTCTTTTTTATTTTCATTTTTTAAAATTGTTTCTATATTTTTACTAACCTCATAATCAATAGGTAATTTTGGTTTAAAATTTGTTCCACTTATTTTAACATCAGCTGTTCTTAAAAATCCTAATTTATGAACCAAATCTCTGCCTACAATCCTATTAAAGTCCTGTATCAAACTCAAACTAACTTTTTCATTAATGGTATCAAACAAATAATTCCAAGCTCTTTTGAGATTTAAAATTATTGTTAAATCTTGTATTGTTTTATCAGGAACACTAAAGCCATCTATAATCATTTGAGTTTCAGGAAAAGTAACATTTACACCTTCTAAATTCGCGGATTTCCAAATAATATCTACAAGGTTTCTTTTTGCTAAAAATATATTTTCTTCTAAAGTTAAATTTCTCATTTTAAATCTTTCCTTCATAAAAATCCGCCTTGAGTTTTAACTCTTGGCGGAAATAACCCTAAAGGCTTAACTATGAAACGACATAGTAAGCGTTTTGTGAGATTATATCTAAACTTTAGGTTTTTTAAGTTTAAAATGGAAGTATTTTTAGCAAAACCGCAGGACAGAAAAGCCCCTTTAAACATACAAAGACAACAAGATTAAAAGAATTGCGTTCGGTTTATAAGTGATACTTAATAAAAAGTGTGTATAATACATACTCATAAGGATATTATAGTGAGTAAAAAAGATAAAATTATTAAAGATTTAAAAAATAATCCTAACAATGCGCCCTTTGAAACGCTTAAGATTTTATTAGAAAGCGAAGGTTATGAATGTTTTAATAAAGGCGGATTACATTATCAATTCAGAAAAGAAGAATGTGATCTTATTACTATTTCATTTAAACGCCCTATAAAGGCTATATATGTCAAAATGGTTTTAAAAGCTATAACAGGAGAATGAATTATGAAAGACTTAGATTACTATCTTAATCTACCTTATGAAATTATTATAAAAAAACTTGATGAAAAAGATGGCGGAGGATATTTTGCAAGATATAAAGATTTCCCTTATATTATGGGAGATGGTGAAAATGAAATAGAAGCCTTAAAAGATCTCAAAGAAGCTTTTAAAGGAGCATTAGAAGTTATGCTTGAAAAAGGTGATTATATTAAAGAACCTATTGATAATGAAGCAAAAATTAGAATTAATATTACCTTGCCTAAAAGCTTAGTAGAGGCAATAGATACAATAAGCGATAATAGAAGCAAATTCTTAGCCGATCTTGCAAATAGCGCTATAAAATCTTATAAAATAAGCACTTAAAAATTGACATAGTTAAATAAAAAAAATCCGTTTCAAACTCCTAAAAAATAGGCATTTTATAGTATAAATACTTGCAAAAATTATTAAAAATGGTATAATTATGTTATATAAATTGAGAAAGGAGTTGCTTATGACCCTTATTATTGAAAATGTTAATGAAGATTTTTTACCTGCATTCAAGGGTTTAGCAAAAAGCATAAATGCCAAATGTAAAATTTCTAAGCCTAAGTTGAGTAGTTTTGAAAGTAAGATATTAAATGCAAGCAAAGAACTTGATAAAGAAAAAAAAGTCAATACTGCATTAAGCTTTAATTCGCATCAAGACTTTGTGAAAGCTTATCAAAATGGTAAAATATAAAATTTATTACCATAAAGATTTTATAAAAGCTTACAAAAAAATAAGCGATGAAGAGCGTAAAATAACTGATGAAGTTATTGTAAAACTTTCTAATGATGAGAATTTAGAACCTAAATATAAAGATCATCAATTAAAAGGTGTATTAAAAGATTTTAGAGAATGTCATATAAAGTCTAACTTGTTATTAATTTATCAAAAACATAATAATGAGTTAGAGCTAAATATTTTAAAACTAGGTAGTCATAGTAAGTTATTTAAAAAATATTGAAAGGAATAAAGATGGATAAAGCGCACTTAATTATTTATTTAGCAGTACTTGCATCTATTGTTAGTGTTTTAATAACTTGTTGTCTTTTGTATTTAATCAGAGATAGGTTAAGCAAATTGTTTTCTAAAAATACATTATTGAAAATCAAGAAGTTTTTAAAAGAGAATTTTGAAGATACTGATGACTCATTAAGATCACGCTCATCAACTTTTGAAAGTGATTATATTAATGATCCAAAATATAGCTTTATGATAGGAAATATATACCATAATGTTAATCGCCATCGCCACTAAGCCTAGTTAAAACTAGACTCAGTGCATTATTATTTATAAGTATCATTGATTTTTTCATTTCTTTCTTTGATAGCAGTTCCTGCTTTTTTCTCAGCTGCGCCTGCTGCTTTTTCTACATCAAATGCCAGTCCTTCTGATTCAACTTTAGCAGGAGCATTTCTTGTTTTCAAGAAACCTTGATATCTTGAATTTAAATCGTCTATGGCTTTATTGTGATCAGTCATAGTGCCTTTTGGATCATAATAATTATGTTTTGTTTGCTCGTGTAATCCATTTGAATTGACATTAGAGTTTACTCCTGCATAGTGTGATAATCCTTGCATATCTCCCCTTGCAGCCATATTTTCAACAGCATTCACAGCAGAAGCCACATTTTCTTTATTAACTACACCACCATAATTTTCATTGATATAGCCTTGAACAATAGAAGCTCCACCATCATAACCCACTGAATTATTAAGTGTTTTAGCTTCATTATAGCTGTCCATAGAACTTTTAATACTAGCAGAATTTGTAACATTTCCTGTTTTAAGAAGATTGTTGAATGAAGCACTTGCATCTCTATTTTTACCAATTTCATTAGAAATGCTTTCGTTAAAGGTTTTATTAAAGGTTTCTTGTTGATTTTTGCTTAGATTTTGATACCAACCTTCAGATTCCACTGATGAAGTAGATAAAGTACCTCCTGCATCAACATTTATTCTAACTCCTTTTATTTCTTTATTTAAGCCAATACCACCACCAATTTTTCCACTCATCACATCTTCATAAGCTTGTTTTACATCCACACCTGTTACTTTAGAATAAGCATCAGCTAAAGCATGTTGTGATGCTTTGGTGATAGTATTTCTATCGTTTTCTGATAAGGCTAAGCTATCTCCTTTTCCACTAGCAACTTCTAAAGCTCTTTGAGATAGGTTAGAATTTTGAATCGCATCACTTAGAGCGTGCGCTCTTGTTTCTAAATTGCTTGCAGTCATACCAGCATTTAATCCTTTAATAGAAGCATTACCTATAGAACCATTAGCATTGATTACAGCGGAACTTCCTGTCATATTATCTTTAACTAATTCGCCACCATGTTGCATATCTCTTGTTCCCATAAAACTTCTACCACCTGCACCAAACGAAGATTGAAGAGTATTATAACCTGCACCCACAGCCCAAACTTCATCTCCTCTAGGAGCAGCTATACTTGTTTGTGTAGATAAGGCTTGCTGATTTGCAAAGCTTCCAGCAGCTCTTGAAGCACCTGTTAGAGCTTGAGATAATCCAGAAGCAAAAGTTATAAATCCTTGCTCACTTGCTTTAGCTATAGCATAAGCTAAAACAGGAGTACTCATTACAAGATAATTCATGAAATTTGATCTACTTGCTACTTCTTTGAATATAAGCATGTTATCTCCTAAGCTTAAAGCTGCTTTTCCACCTGTTATTACTTGTGCAACATTCATAAGATTAAAATCATTTATAAAATTAATAATACAAAGTATAGGAGTCCAAAGTACTATCCAAATACATAGAGTAAAAAACATCTTAATATGAGCGTAAGAGCCAAATACAATAGAAAGCAAAGCAACAAGCCAAGATAAACCTATGATAATAGCTGTTAAATAAGCTTTAGCTAAAGGCAAATAAGTTTGCGCCATGTGTCCTTGTGCTTGCATACTTGCATAAAATTGCTGATCCGCATAAGCAGTATTTGCAGCCACAGAAGCAGGATTTAATCCTACTGATTTAGCGGTATTAATGATTGCATCTTGAGAAGCAAGCATTACCATGGATTGTTGCAAATAAGATCTAGCACTTACAGCTTGTTCGTTATAGATTTGTGCAGCGCCTAAGAACTTTTGCTCATAATTTGTCATATCATTCGCCATACCAAGCAAAGCAGCATGAATCTTCATAGCTTCATCTGTATCGTTTTGAATCATTTCAACGATTTGAGGACCTGCATCAGAACAAGGCACAACACTTTGTTCTTCAACATTATTGTTATTTTTAAACAAAGGAGTAAGCTGAGAGCCATTGCCTATGTTTGTGAAAAGATCTTGCATTAAATTATCAGAGTTTTGAAAAAGATTTCTACCTTGTTGATTAAGTAAGATACCTACTGAAACGCAGTTTCTAAAGTAAAAATCAATATTTTTTTGTAAAGTTGCATCAATAGCCGAAAGCTTTACGCTTGGTAAAGTACTCATCACTTGAAGTGAAAAACCTAAACCTGCATTAGAAAAATTTGTAGATTGTGGAGTTGAAAAATGTTTTTCCATAGCTTCTAGGATAACCTTCTCAAATTGTGTCATTAATGCAAAGCTTTTTCCTATGCCTATAGGAATTTGAGAAATGACATAATCTTTACTTGTTACTTCATCGTGAATCATGAAGCGGTGACTATTGTCATTTGGCGCTCTTAAAAACATCTGCCACACTACAGCAAAAAGTATAAACATTTTTCCAAATTCAAACACAGGATTTGTTTGTCCATCCATTGCTTTTTTGATACTAAAAAGCAATAATGAGATAGCTAAGGCTGCATTAACGATATAACTTGTTTCAGTGGTTATTCCTTTAACAGCTTGCATGATTTCATTCATTACATCGCCATAACCCCAAGTATAAATTAAATTGCTATTAGCTATTTCAGTTGCACCAAATAAAAATGAAGGTGCAAAAAACAAAGTGCTAAAGAATAACAAGTAAAATCTTTTCATGGACTGTTTTAAGAAGTTAAAGAGTTTGTTTGGTATAATTATAAAAGGTAGATGCCAAAGGCGGCTACCTTTGGCATTAATCATAACCTAGAAAGGCGGTGATTAAATTGCTAAACATTGTTCTAATAATTATACTCTTAATGCTTTGCTATGTCAAGGCTTCTTGAGTATCCCCTGCT
>NZ_MJYJ01000062.1:0-2133 GCF_001763255.1 Campylobacter sp. BCW_4338 | reverse complement strand
CTTTGCTATGTCAAGGCTTCTTGAGTATCCCCTGCTTTTGCAGGGTTTAGAACAATCCCTTTGGCTTACCAAACAAACTTTTAACTAAACTTCTCTTCTTCTATTGAATTTCTATATTATTTTATATTTTTAATATTTGCACCAAATAAAAATGAAGGTGCAAAAAACAAAGTGCTAAGGAATAACAAGTAAAATCTTTTCATGGACTATATTAAAGAAGTTAAAGAGTTTGTTTGGTATAATTATAAAAGGGTGCAACGCCAAAGGGCTGCAACCCTTTAGCGTTAAATTTACCGCCCAGAAGGGAGGTGAGTTTTAATGCTCAAAATTGTTCTAATAATTATACTCTTAATGCTTTGCTATGTCAAGGCTTCTTGAGTATCCCCTGCTTTTGCAGGGTTTAGAACAATCCCTTTGACTTACCAAACAAGCTTTTAACTAAGCTTATCTCCTTTCTGTTGAATTATTTTATTTTTTAATTTATATTTTTCTTGCTTATGCTAAAAGATAAGATTCAATCATAAATAAAATGTATTAAGAAGTCAAAGAATTTGTTTGGTATAATTGCATTAAGGGTTTTACCACAAGGCTGCAACCCTGTGGCATAATCACACCCTAGAAAGGGGGTGAACTATATGACACGACTCGTACTTATAATTATACTAATTTGTATAATTACTGTCAAGGCTTATTAGCCTTGCCCCTTTTCTTAAGGGGCGAAACTCCCTTGTGGCTTGCACCAAACAAACTTTTAACTAAGCTTCTCTTCTTTCTATTGAATTTCTATATTTTTTTATATTTTTTATTTGAACTAAATAATAAACTTAACAAGATTTAAATTTACCAAATCTACTATCTTTTTACTTCAATCTCACATTCATAATCATATTAGATAAAAAGATACTATCTTTATCAAAGTCTTTTGAGTTATATTCATTTTTTGATTGTATAGTTTGCATTAAAGTTGAAAGATTGTATAAACTTAAACTTTCTAATATATTTATGAGTTCTATTTTGCTTAAAGTATTAAAATCATTTAACAATCTAAGATAATTACTTATAATAGAAGAAGAATTTATATTATGAAATACAATTTTATTTTTTATATCTTTTTTAATAAAAAATTGATTATTTTTTATATAAAAATAATCTTTAAGATGATGATTGCTTAATATTTGATTGTAAAAACTTAAAAGACTTTCTTTGCTGTTTAAGTCTATAAAATTAAGATAAAAATTCTTTTCTTCTAAGGCTAATTTTAAAGCATTAAGATTAGTAAAAGAAGCATTAATATTTTCATTATTTTTTAAAGCATAAACGATATTTTCTTGTTCTTGTTTTTGGGTAATAGCATATTGTAATAAAGGATTTTTATAATGTGTATCGCTATTGATTAAAACATTGATATAAAAAGCTTCTTTGCTTTTTTGAGTTAATTGAAGCAAAGATAAAAGTGTAGAAGGGATATAAAAAGAATCAAGCTTTAAATTTAAATACTTATCATAAGTATTTATATAAGTTAATTCTTGAGTAAAATCCAAAGCTTGTTCTTTTAAATTTAAAAGCATTGTTCCACCTAATCCTAATAAAGCTAGATTTTTGAAATTCTCTAAAGCTTTTCTTTTTTCTAAATTGATTTGAAGTATTTTTTGCATTGTTTTTCCTTTCTTTTGTGGTTCACTCTTTTATATTATGCTCTTTAGCATAAGCTCTTATCTTAGCTCGAAGTTCTTGCGGAAAATTATATCTATAAATAGCAGGAATTCTTGGGTCAAGGAGTTTGTCTAAATATCCTCTTTTATAAATCCATTCTAATCTTTCAGGTGTAAAATAATAAGGGGCATTAGGATAGCCTTGAGGAGGAGTGAGGGCTGCTAGTTTGGCGCTTAATACTAGGGTATCTTTGAATAAAGTAGCTTGTTGTTCACTCCAATCATTTGGAGTATCTACATCAAATCTTGTTACCATTCCATTTTCGTATCCATCCATAGCATCATCAAATTTATTTCTACTTTCAGAAGTAGAATCTATATCTCTTGGATCTTTTAATTTGCTTTTTTAATATCATTATATAAAGCCCAAATGATCCTGCCTTCTTCATCATAGGCAAAATCATATTTATTTAAATCAATC